>CALCCX010000033.1 GCA_937900165.1 uncultured Acidimicrobiia bacterium
TCCGATCTTGCTCCGCCGCGAAATAATTCTACAACACGTGTTGCATTTATTTCGAGAACTGCTGATAATGATTTGCGCCACGTGTTGTAGAACTTCTACATCGAATCGAACACCAACAACATCAGGAGGACCAATGTCTGAGGCCACCGAGGTTCCGTCGGCCTTTCCCTTCGAATCCAAGTACCTAGACGTGCACGGATCGATGATGCATTACATCGACGAAGGAGAGGGCGACCCGATCCTGTTCCTACACGGCAACCCGACGTCGTCGTATTTGTGGCGCAATATCGTCCCGCATTTGAGCGGGCAGGCGCGCTGCATCGCGGTGGACCTCATCGGCATGGGCAAGTCAGACCACCCAGACATCGCCTACCGCTACGACGACCAATACCGGTACCTGGGCGGGTTCATCGATGCGCTTGGGATCGGGTCGAACCTGACTCTCGTGATCCACGACTGGGGAACGGCGCTGGGTTTCCGGTGGGCGCATGATCACGCAGACGATGTCCGAGCGATTGCGTTCATGGAAGCAATGATCCGCACCCTGTCGCTCGACGATATGCCTGGGAGCCTTCGAATGGCCTTCAGGATGATGCGTGCGCCTGGGACCGGGTGGTTGATGGTGAGCGTCGCCAACATCTTCTTGAAGAAGATGCTGCCCGACCTGACTCACGCCAAGATGAGCAAAGAGACGCTCGACTACTACAAATCCGCGTTCCCGACGATCGCCAGCCGCAAGGCCGTCCTGCAGTGGCCGCGGGAGGTGCCCCTTGACGGCAAACCCCCGGACAACGTGGCCATTGTCGAGGCCTACCGCGAATGGCTGACCCGCACCGAATTCCCAAAACTGCTGTTCTATGGGAACGCTGGGGTCGCCATCAAAGAGGCCGAGGTTGCGTGGTGTCGCGAGAACTTGTCGAACCTCGACGTCGTCGACCTGGGTGATGCCATCCACTTCGTCCAAGAAACCCATCCGGAAACCATTGGCACCGAGCTCTCCAAGTGGTACTCAAGACTCTGAGTGCACCCATCTACTACATCGGCAGTTCCCGGCCGAAACCCGGAGAAGGATCTGACCTGCTGCTGCGGCCGATGAGCGATCCGTCTCGTCGTGGATTCAATCGTGTCGTTGAACGCGAACTGGAAACTGAGACCAGCGGAACCAAAACTGTTCCCCACCTTCCTGCGCTTCCGCACCTACGAATCAGATCAGTTTGGCGATATTCTCGGCTGCCTCGCCTGCATCCCTGGGATCACGAGGGCATACTGCTTCATGGCGAATGTCGGGTTCTCGTGGCCGCGGCGTTTGCTGATGACCTTGGCGGGCACGCCCGCCTTGAGGGCGATCGTTGCGTGAGCGGACGAGCGGATCGATGCACAGAGTGTGGCCGACCTGCTCGGTCTCGCTAAACGCAACACTGTTGCTCTATATCAACGTCGGCACGAAGAAATGCAGCCACCTGTAGTCGATGTGGGTCGTGGTCGGTGCAAGATATGGTTTCGCGGCGAGATCGAGGCGTGGAAGAAGGGCCGGTGACATGAGGGAGGGCGAGCATGATCTCGGGTGACCTGAAGTCCAAGATCGATGCGGTCTGGAATGACTTTTGGTCGGGCGGCATTGCCAACCCGCTCGAGGTCATGGAGCAGCTCACCTATCTCTTGTTCATCAAAGGTCTTGACGAGCGCCAGACGCTTGTAGAGAACAAGGCCAATCGGACCGGCAAACCGATCGAGGACGCTGTCTTTCCCGAGGGCGAGTTCATACCGGAGGGCATGGCGGCGGGACGCCCATACGAGGATCTGCGCTGGTCGAAGTTCAAAGACGTGGGCAGCGCCAAAGAGATGTACGACATTGTCGACAACTATGTCTTCCCGTTTCTTCAGACCCGCACGAATGGAACAACCCACGCCACCCACATGCGAGATGCCCGGCTCACCATCGCTAAAGCCCCTCTGTTGCAGAAGGCAGTCGATGGGCTCGACGCCATCCCGATGGAGGACCGTGATACCAAGGGTGACGTCTACGAGTACATGCTCTCCAAGATCGCCACCGCCGGCCAGAACGGCCAGTTCCGCACCCCTCGCCACATCATCCAGCTCATGGTCGAAATGATGCAACCGGCGCCGGCTGATCTGATCTGCGATCCCGCCTGCGGCACCTTCGGGTTCCTTGTCGGCGCTGGCGAATACATTCGCGACAAACACGCCGGCGTGCTCACCGATTCCAAGAACTCAAAGCACTTCCCCGAGACCATGTTTCACGGCTAC
>CALCCX010000034.1 GCA_937900165.1 uncultured Acidimicrobiia bacterium
ACTGAGCAGCTTTGGATTTCTGCTCGCCTAAGGTTTTTGGTTCCAGTATATAGGTCAGGGCTACGAAGCAGTAGCTATTGGGCCCCTCCTCGTATGCCAGCTCGCGTATCGCTTCGATATAGTAGGCGTTTTCCAGGTCGCCGACCGTACCGCCAATCTCGACAAACACTATATCAGCATCGCTTTCCATTGCCAACCGGCGCAGCTTCAACTTAACCTCGCCGGTAACATGCGGTATCATTTGAACATCTCTGCCGAGATAGTCGCCGTGCCGTTCCTTATGCAGAACCGACCTGAATATTTGTCCACTTGTGGTGAAGTTTGCCCTGCTTAAATCCTGATTTAGCATCCTCTCGTAGGTTCCCAGGTCCATATCGCATTCCATACCGTCATCGAGCACAAACACCTCGCCATGCCGAAGCGGATTTAACGTCCCTGAATCTATATTCAAATAGCCTTCGAGCTTAATTGGAGTAACTTTCAGGCCCTTATCCTGACAAAGCAAAGCCAGACAGGATGAAAATATACCCTTACCCAGGCCGCTCATCACAGTGCCCAGGACAAAACAATAGCGGGTTTTACCCTTTTTATAGCCAGCCGGCACCGGCGAGAAGAATTCGCTATCAGTTGAAGTATCACTAACAGAAGCCAATAAATCTTTATTCTTCGACATAAATTCCCTTTTTTATTTTTGCCTTTCCTTAATACCTTTTAACGAACTCGGCGTACTGCTGGGGTGTGTCTATTCCGTCGCAGGTGTGTTCGACCTTGCCGACCAGGATTGGGAAACCATTCTCTATCGCTCGCAACTGCTCAAGCCTTTCGATTTTTTCTAAGCCGCTCTGCGGCAAAGCGGTAATTTTCAGCAGAAATTCCTTTCTGTAAGCGTAAATTCCCAGATGCCGCAGATAATTTGCTGTTTTTCCCGCTCCGCCTGCGGCTCTGTCGTAAGGAATAACCGACCGTGAAAAATATATCGCAAAGTTATCGCTGTCAACTACAACCTTCACAATATTCGGGTCTTTTACCTGCTCGCTGTTTTCAAACTCCGCAGCTAAAGTAGCCATTCCACAGTTTTGAGTTTCAAGTTTCAAGTTTTGAGCTTCTATCAGAAGTTGGGCCAGCAAGTCGATATTTCCCGGCTCAATCTCCGGCTCATCGGCCTGGACATTCAGTACAATATCAACATCCATATCGGCGACGGCTTCGGCGGCGATCAAGTCGGTGCGCAATGGGGCCACGGTGTGTTTCGTCGGTCTGGGTGCCGCCGAGATCACCGTGCCCCTTTTTGACATCGTTGTGCCAGAGCGGCTGATCGTCGGCACCTTCGCCTACCCGGACGAGGTGTTCCGAGACGCCCTCCGGCATCTCGCAGCCGGGCAACTCGACCTCGGGGCACTTATTGGCAGCCAGGAGGCCTCTGAAGATACCGGGGCCGCATTCGATGCGTTGGCCAGCGGAGCGCGCCGAGACGCCAAGATCATGATCAGCACCGGGGCAACGGCTCCCCAGGAGGGGTAGCCGGGAGACGAACCGACAACTTTTCGAACTGCCGGCGAGCCCGTCGAAGCCGTGCCCGACGTACTGGAAAGGACGTACCGATGCCGTTCACGACCCTGCCAACAGACATTGAGGTGTACTACGAGGTCGAGGGGACCGGAGACCCTCTTCTGCTGATCATGGGAACCGCTGCTGACCATTCCGCCTGGGACGCGCAGGTGGCCGCGTACGAAGCTGACTTCACGGTGATCACCTACGACGCGCGGGGCACTGGGCAGTCGACGCATCCTGAGGCGGCTGAGGACTACTCGATGCGCCTGTTTGCGGACGACGCGGCCGCATTGTTGGATCATCTGGCCCTTGATCGAGCCCACGTATCTGGCTTGTCGTTGGGCAGTGCCACGGCACAAGAGCTCGCAATCAACCACCCGGACAAGGTGGCGACTCTGCAGCTTCACGGTACGTGGGGCCGTTCCGATGAGTGGTTCAATCGGATGATCGATACCAACGCACTGCCTGTGTCACTAGGCGACTTCGAGGCCTACATACGTACCGCGCTGCTCTGGGTTGCCAGCCCTCAGTTCATCAATGAGCGACCTGAAGAGGTGGAGGCATTCGAGCGCGGCTTCATCCTCGAGAACGATCATCCACCAACCCAACACGGGATGATGGGACACTTCCACGCAGACCAGACGCACGACACGATGGACCGGCTGCACGAGATCTCGGTCCCGACTCTTATCACCTCCGGCGAGGTTGACTGGCAGGTGCCCACCCGATACGGCCTCCAGGTGCAGCGGCGCATTCCCGGTTCGACACTGCACTTGTTCACCGGACCGGCCGCCAGCCATATCGCCTTCGTCGAGATGGCAGACGAATGGAATGCCTTCACCCTGGCGTGGCTGAAACGCCATGGCCCGATCTAGTGAGCGGTCCAACCACCGTCAACGACCAGCACCGAACCCGTAACGTAACTTGACGCATCCGAAGCGAGAAACAGCACAGCACCCTGGATCTCGTGGAGCTTTCCCCAGCGTTGGAGGGCGACTTCCTGTGAGATGACTCTGGCTGCATGCTCCGTCTCCTGGAACGGGATGTTCATCTCGGTGAGGAAGGGGCCAGGGGCGATCGCATTCACCGTGATCCCCTCTTGTGCCCATTCCAATGCCAGGGCACGGGTGAGTTGGACGATGCCGCCTTTCGACGTCGCATAGGCAGTTCGATTGGGCGCCGCCACCAAACCAAATGTCGACGAGATGTTGATGACTCGACCGTGGCCTGCCGACCCCAGGTGAGGCGCCGCTGCCCGGCACATCATCCAGGGGCCTGTGAGGTTGACGGCCAGCGAGCGATCGAAATCCTCCCTCTCCAGCTCGGCGATGGATCCGCGTACGTTGATGCCGGCGTTGTTGACCAGAATGTCGAGGCCACCGAGCTGTTCGACCGTGCTCGTCACGGTGTCACCGACCGCGGCCTCGTTGGAGACATCTGCCTCGAGGCCGAGCACCCGGCCACCGGTGATTGCGGCGATCTCGTCGGCCTTGGCAGAGACCTCAGAGGCTGAGCGGCTGGTCAGCGCGACGGACGCCCCCGCCCAGGAGAGCGCTTCGCCGATGACGGCGCCTAGCCCTCTGGAACCACCGGTAACGAGGGCGACCCGGCCGTCGAGCCGAAAGAGTTCGAGCGGGTTATCCGCCGTGGGCCTCCTCGAAAGTGGCACCGCCTGTGCCTTCGACCCAGTAGCGGCGGGCCCATCCGAGTCCCTGCCAGGTCCGCACGTTCGAAGGCGTCATCTTGATGAGCCAGCGAGGCTGGCTGATGGTGCCGGTCAGGTACTCTGGGCCGTTGGGGCCCAGGTAGCGGTACGACATCTCCTTTGCGACCTCGACCCACTTGCCACCGACGTTGGGCTCTTCGACGATCTCGGCGATTCCCTCCATCATCACTTTGGGAATCTCGGTGCGTTGCCCCGATTCGTCAGGAGGGCTGTGTTCGGAATCCACGACGACAGACACGCGGCCGTCGTTTTGGATGTACTTGCACCATGCAGAGCGCTCGCGTCCGACGAACCACATGGCTTCACCGTCCCACTGGTACCAAACCGGCACCACGTACGGGGCACCATCCGGCTTGAGACAGGCGAGGCGGGCGAGGGCGTCGTGGCCGAGGAATCGCCCCAGCTCCTCGTCGTCCAACCCACCAAGCTTGCCTCGGAAATCTTCTGCCATGGTGTCTCCTAAGTTGGTGGATCCAGGCTAAGAGGCGTGCACTTCTTCGTAGCTCGGGCCAGTGTCCTTCTCGACCCAGTACTTCTTGGCCCAGCCGAGACCCTCCCATGTTCTCACGTTGTCTGGGGTCACCTTGATCAGCCAGCGGGGCTGCTCGACGGTCGGCGTGATGTACGACGAGCCGTTCGGTCCGAGATAGCGCTTCGCCATCTCCTCGGCGATCGCCACCCACTGCCCACCGACATTGGGCTCCTCGACAACCTCGGCGGTTCCCTGCGCGAACACCTTGGGCGCCTCGAAGTGACGATTGTTCTCGGAGTCGTCGACCCGGCCCATGTCGTCGATCACGATGCCGACGTCCGGCCGGTCGCGCATGAAGCGGGCTATGGCTGAGCGCTCACGGATCACGAACCAAAAGGCGTCACCGTCCCAGTGGTACCAGAGAGGCATCACATAAGGTCGTCCGTCGTCATCGATCATGGCGACCCGCGCCAGCGTCTTGCCCGACAGGTAGAGGTTCATCCGATCCTCGTCCATTCCGCCGATTCTGCCCCGCCAGTCCTCCGACACGTAGAACTCCCTTGTTGATCTGGGCAGCTCGGACTGAGTGCCACAAAGTATTATAATATCGTAGCTGTTGCCAGGCTCGCAAAGAGATGGGTCCTGGTGATGTTCTCAAGTCGACAGAGCTGGAGGGATTGTGGTTGAGGACCGGGCTCTCGAACCGCGTGGGGCTTTGGGCAGCGATGTAGCTCTCTCCGTCAAGGACCTGGTCAAGACCTTCCACGTTGGTGGTGGTTTCCTTGGCGGCGAGAAGGGTGAAGTATCCGCCGTCGCCGGCGTGTCGTTTGATATCAAGTTCGGAGAGACGATGGGTCTCGTTGGGGAGTCGGGCTGCGGGAAGTCTACGACCGCCCGTTGCATCCTCCGGCTGATAGAGCCCACCTCTGGCGATGTTTTGCTCCAGCAGACGCTAGAAGAGGGTGGGTACGGGACGATCGACATCATCGCGGCCGACAAGAAGCAGCTCCGTGACCTGCGGCGCCGCATGCAGATCGTCTTTCAGGACCCATTCGCGTCCCTCAACCCCAGGATGACGGTGGGCGCCCCGATCGGCGAACTCCTAAGTGTCCACACCGACCTGAGCCGGGAGGAGCGAGCTGCCAGAACCGGAGATCTGCTGCGGTTGGTCGGCATGAACCCCAGTGCCGCGGACCGATATCCCCACGAGTTCTCCGGTGGTCAGCGCCAGCGGATCGGCGTGGCCAGAGCACTGGCGCTGAGCCCCGACTTCCTCGTGCTCGACGAGCCTGTCTCCGCTCTCGATGTGTCAATCCAGGCCCAGGTCTTGAACCTCCTCGAGGAGTTGCAGCACGACCTCGGACTCACCTACCTCTTTATCGCTCACGATCTGGCGGTGGTGCGCCACATCTGCCATGAGACCGCAGTGATGTACCTGGGCAAGATCGTCGAAATGACTACGACGGACAGGCTGTTTTCTGAGCCCATGCACCCCTACAGTCATGCGTTGCTCTCGGCAGTTCCTGTGCCTGATCCGAAACTCGAGCGCCAGCGTTCCCGGATCCTTCTCGAAGGGGACGTTCCGAGCCCACTGAATCCGCCATCAGGGTGCCGCTTCCACACCAGGTGCCCGGTGGGCAAGGACAAAGAGATATGCAGGACAGAGGAGCCGCCGTTGCGCGAGCTGATACCGGGGCACCACGTCGCATGCCACTTCCCGGAAGCCCGCCAGGTCATCTGACATGGCCTGGAACGACATCCGCGAAGGCAACCCCCTCAAGGAAACTCTTGAGATTGGAGGGACCGTTGTCGGCTCGTTTGTCCGCATGTCGTCCGTCGAGGTTGCGGAGGCGTGCGCCCACGCCGGATGCGACTTCATCATCATCGACATGGAACATTCTCCGGTGACCTGGGAGCGGGCGGCAGCAATGGTCATCGCTACCGAATCCGCCGGCACCGTCCCCTTGCTCCGGGTGTCGACATGGTCCCGTGACCTAATCACGCGGGCGCTCGACGCAGGTGCCCACGGCGTGATGATCCCTCAGGTCGAGACGGCGGCGGTAGCCCGCTCCGTCGTCGCCGCCACCCGGTACGGACCAGACGGGACCAGGGGGACGGCGAGTAGTCGCAGGTCAGGCTTCGGTCTGCGCATTCCTCTCGGCGAGTATGTTGCCGCGGCCAATCGGAGTGTCTTCGTGTCGGTTCAGGTCGAGTCGGTAGCGGCTGTCTCAAATGTCGAGGAGATCGCCGGCATCGAAGGTCTCGACTCGATCTTCCTCGGCCTCTCAGATCTATCCGTGGATCTTGCCGTCCCCGGGGAGTGGCACCATCCCCGTCTCGTGGAGCAGGTCGAGCGCGTCATGGCAGCATGTGCAGCCAACGACGTTGCTTTCGGGCTGCCGACTCCAAGTGCCGAGTTCGCGAAGGATTATGTCGGCCGCGGTGCTCGGTTCATCGCAACCGGTGACGTGGGGATCTTCGCAGAAGCAATGGTGAAATTCGTCCGGGAGGTGAAGCCATCAAGCGGTTAGACCGTAAACAGACCAGCTTCTTGTTCGATCCCCGGGCCGAACCGGTTCTGACTGTCTCCCAGGGTGAGGTCTTCGTCGTCGAGACCGAGGATGCCCACAGTGGCACGATCACCGGTCCCGACGTGGTCTATCGGAATCTCGAAGAAGTTCTGGATCGGGTCGGAGGGGTGAATCCCGTGACCGGGCCGATCTATGTCGAAGGAATTCGCGCCGGCGACTGTGTCGAGATCGAGATCCGCAGCGTCGACGGTGCACCTGTTTCCGGGTTCGGGTACATGACCACAACCCCGACATTACGTCCGGACTTCCGTGCTGAGACGGTGATATGTCACCGCAGGGGTGATCAAGTCGAGGTTCCCGCTGGGCGGGGGTCCGTGATGATCCCTTATCGACCGTTCATCGGGACACTGGGCGTTGCGCCGGCCGGCGAAGCGATCGAATCCTTCCTCCAAGGCACGGACATCATGGGCAACGTGGATTTGCCGGAGGTGACAGCCGGGGCATCGGTCGTGATCCTGGCCAACGTCGACGGAGCGCTCATCTCCCTAGGTGATGCTCACCTTGCCCAGGGAGATGCTGAGATCCACAGGTCTGCGATAGAGACCCACGCCGACGTAGAGCTGAGCATCCGAAAGCGGAGTCCTGAGGAGTCTGCGTACAGCGGTTTGCCCCAGATCAACACGGCCACCGAGCTTGGCAGTGTGGCGCCCGGCCCCGGCCACCTCGAGGACCTGGTGAGGGCCGCCTATGACGATTTGGCCACCCGGATCTCCGCCGCCCACGGCTTTACCCTTCCCGAGGCCTATCGGCTGCTGGGCGCCGTCGGTACGGTGCGTATCGGGCAGGTGGTCCCCCCGGTCTACTCGGCCATGGCCAAGATAGAGCGGCGGTTCGTCAAGGAGGAGCAGCAATGAGGACGTCAGCCGCCATTGAGTCACTTCCCCGGTCTGGAATCCGCGAAATCATGGAGTTGGCCTGGAAGGTGCCTGATGCCATTCATCTCGAGGTCGGCGAACCCAACTTCCCCACTCCTCACCACATCTGTGAAGCAGCGGCCGAAGCGGCGGCCGCCGGGTTTACCAAATACACGCCAAACGCCGGGATAGAGCCCCTCCGGGAGGTTCTGGCCGACAAGGTGAGGCTTCGCAACGGGATCGATGCCACGCCGGAGCACATCATTGTCACTGCGGGAGCCGTGGCCGGCCTGTACAGCGCGCTCGTTGCATTGGTCGACCCCGGGTCGGAGGTCCTGCTCGGCGATCCCAGCTGGCCCAACTACGGCTTGATGATGCGGCTCGCAGGGGTAACTCCGGTGCACTTCCCACTGCGCCCGAGCCAGGCCTTGGTGCCCCGCGCCGCTGACATCGAGCCGTTGATCACCGACCGCACCAGGGCGATCATCCTCAACTCGCCGACCAACCCTTCAGGGGCGATCACTCCGGCGGAGGTGCTCCATGAGCTCTTGGAGCTCGCTCGCGCATACGACCTATGGGTGCTATCCGACGAGGTCTACGACGAGATGTGGTTTGACGCGCCTCCTGCATCGATGGCGCGCTTCGATACGGACGGTCGGGTTCTCACCTTCTTCAGTTTCTCGAAAACCTATGCGATGACCGGATGGCGGGTCGGCTACCTTGTCGCTCCGGCACCGGTCGTCAATCCGATCCTCAAGACACAGGAGCCGATCACCTCATGTGTCAACGCCCCGGCGCAAAAGGCAGCGATCGCGGCGATCACCGGTCCCCAGGATTGCGTCGGCGAGATGCGCGGCTCCTATCAAGAGCGGCGCGACCTGGTCATGAGCCTGCTCGATGCGCGAGGTGTGCCATATGTCCGGCCAAGTGGGGCCTTCTACCTGATGGCGGACATCAGCGCCGCCGGAATGTCGGATGTCGAATTCTGCCGGCGTCTGGTGATTGACAAGGCAGTCGCTGTTGTGCCTGGAACCACCTTCGGCCCCAACTCTGGGGCGTTTGCTCGTATTTCATTGGCGACCGCCACCGAGCCGCTACTCGAGGGAGTGGGACGACTGGCCGGAGCTGTCGCCGAGTGGGGGAGCTGAGCCTGGTCCGGACCATATCGACCGGACCACGTCGCGCTGCAAGATCACCTTCTTGTGTGGAGGTGGATTGTCGGAATAGGAATCAGAACCGGAATAGGGACATCGCTGTCCCGCCCCGGATCGCGTCGCGCTCCCCGCTGGAAAGATTCGGTAGGAAATGGTCGACCAGGGCGATCACCTCCTGGTAACCGGGGTTCTGCTTGATCCACGGCCAGTCGGATGCCATCAGCATGCGGTCGGCACCGAACGCATTGTGGATTCGATCCACGACTTCCTGTAGATCCGGGTGGGGGTATGGGGTCTGGGTAAAGGCATACTGACCGGACAGATGTACGTACAGGTTTGGGTGCTTGGCGGCAAGTCTCTCGATGAGCTCGATCGAATCCGGGGGCAGCGGGACGCTGAAGCGGGGCCGCCGGTCCTCGTCGATGGTGAGTTCCATCCACATATCGGGGCAGAAGCCGAGATGGTTGAGAACCACTTTGAGGTCTGGCAGGAGCGTCATCACCCCGTCGAGCAACGCAACCTGATCCGGCGACCCATAGAACCACACCTTGAGGTCTCTCGCCTGCGTCTCTTGCATCGCTTTGAAGACTGCCAGCGATTCGGGATCGGATTCGGGCTCGCCGTTGAGACCGTAGAACCGGAAGCCCTGCATCCCGATGGCGTCGGATCGACGCTGGATCTGAGCCACCGGGTCGTTCTCTTCGAAGTCGAAGACGCCGATTCCCGCGAACCTGTCGGGGTGGGCCTCGAGGATCTCGCCCAGGTATCGGTCGTGCTTCGACAGTGGGACCACGACGGCCCGGTCCACCCCCGCCGCGTCCATTACCTTCAGGAAATCCTCAACAAGCTCCTCACGGTCGGGAGGTGTCATTCCCTCGAAGACCTCGCGTGGATACGAGTCGGTGACACCTTTGAAGAGATGGAGATGACCATCTACGACGTTCACGTTGGCTCCTTCGCTCAGTTCTGTTTGCTCTCATCGGGCCGGCGGGACTGGGCCACCGCCCGTATCTGGTCTTCGTGCTCCTTGATCCATGCAAGGTGGTATGCGGTGAGGTAGCGGCGGAGGAAGATGGCCATCTGCTCTAGTGCGGTGGGTTGATCGATCAGGAGAGCGGGGCCGTGTTTGGCCGTTGCCACTGACACCCAGAGCTTCTCGCCGAGCATCTTGGGATAGATCGCCTTCAGATACTCATGGGTTGGCTCGTCCAGTGATCCTCCGACGATCACTCTCATTGCCTGCTTCGATGTCGCCCAGTCGATTCCATCCGGCTCGAGCTGTTGTGGCGAGATGATCACCTGTACCGGGGCGCCGTCCTGGCCATCGAGGGATAGGAGAACCTCCGATGCCGCGCCGTATGACACCAGGCCAACAGGGCCAAAGGACGGAACGATCTCGTCGAGCATCAGCCGCACATCCTCTCGCACCTTGGTCCGGTCGGGCTCACCGTCCGATAGGCCGTGGCCGCGCAACTCCAGACTGATGACCCGAAACCCGCTGTGCGCCACCTTCGACGTGACTGGTCCCCATGCGTCGAGGTCGTCACCGAGGTCGTGGACGAACACCACCGGCGGGCCGTCGACCGACCATTCATAGCCTCGCAGCGTGACGTCATTGCTGAGCCGGATGGCGACAGGAATAGGTCTCGTCACCATCAGGAATGCACGAAGGACTGAGGGTTAAAACAGCGGAAGCTGCGGCCATCGATGGTTTCGAACTCCGGGTGCTCTTCCCAGCAGCGGGACAGCGCATGCGGGCACCTTGGCGCAAAATGGCAGCCGGCGGGCATCATCTGGGGGGGCGGCACCAAACCGGGAATCGGGATGAGCTTCTCCTTTTTGGCGCTCGCATGAGGAAGTGCTCGCAGCAGACCTTGGGTGTACGGGTGCTTGGGGTCCTCGAAGAGTTCATCCACCGGAGCCTGTTCCACGATCTCGCCCGCGTACATCACGGCCATGCGGTCGGCAACGGCGGCGACAACGGCGAGGTCGTGGGTGATCAGGAGCATCGACATGTCGCGCTCGCTCTGCGCCTCGAGCAGCTTGTCGAGGATCTGCGCCTGGACCGTCACATCGAGTGCGGTGGTTGGCTCGTCGGCGATCAGGATTTCGGGGTCTAGCACCAGTGCCATCGCGATCATCACACGCTGCCGCATGCCGCCCGAGAGTTGGTGTGCGTACGAGGAGAGGCGACGCTCGGGAGCAGGGAGGCCTACTTCGCGCAATATGGCGACGGTCATGTCTGTCGCGGTCGCCTTGCTGACATCACGATGGGAACGGATGACCTCGGTCATCAGGGAGCCGATGGTGAACACTGGGTCGAGAGAGGTGAGCGGATCCTGGAAGATCATCGAAATGCTGTCTGCCCGGACCTTGCGCATTTCCTGGGCGGGCAAGTCGAGCAGGTTGCGGTCGCGGTAGAGGATTTCACCGGCGCGAACCCGCACCGGCGGCGTCGGAAGAAGCCGCATGACCGACAGGGCCGTGATGCTCTTGCCGCAGCCGCTTTCTCCGACAAGGCACAGGACCTCGTTCTGCCGCAGCTCGAGATTCGCCCTGCGGACGATGTCGAAAGTCTCCTTTCCGGTCGAGACCGAGGTGGTCAGGTCGCGAATCGAGAGGATCGGCTGGTGGGCGGAGCTCGGGGTGGATGCGGGAACGCCTCCGGCAGCGACGATGTCTGTCAAGGCTGTCAGGTCTTTCTCAGTCGGGGATTCACGATCGTGTAGCCGACGTCGGCGAGCCAGTTGCTCAATACAACGACGGTGATCAGCACGAGCGAGAAGAACTGGGCGACGGGGTAGTCACGGCGGAGCACGGCATTGACGAGGACCTGGCCAAGACCTGGCCACCCGAAGATTGTCTCTACGACAAGCGCATATCCGATGATCTGACCGATACGGAGCCCGGCCAGCGACACGATGGGGACCAGCGCGTTGCGGAAAACGTGTTTGCCGACGATGCGTGTCTCAGACAGTCCGCCGGCTCGTAGCGTGCGTACGAAGTCCTGGTCGAGGTTCTCGAGCATGGCCGATCGGGTCATGCGCACGGTGAGCGCGATCCCTTCCATGGCGAGCACGATCGCCGGGAGGACGAGCTGGTGGGGGGTGCAGCATCCGGCTGAAGGAAACCAACCCAGGACTGAGGCAAACAGCCAGACAGATCGGAAGAGCACACGTCTGAACTCCAGTC
>CALCCX010000035.1 GCA_937900165.1 uncultured Acidimicrobiia bacterium
TACACACACATCGCATAGCAAAGAGTAGTTGAGGGGGTACCGTTTGTAGTCTTCTTTTTTTTTTTTTTCTTTTTTTGTTGTTTTTGTTTTTTGTTTTTTTTTTCATGATACGGCGACCACCGAGATCTACACTCTTTCCCTACACGACGCTCTTCCGATCTACTTTCGATGACCCTGTACGGGGGCCTCGACGTGTCGACCCTGGATGAGATGCCCCCTGGGCGGGCACCGATCAAGACCTGGACGGTGACCAGCGACGGTTTGGATCGCGTTTACGACACCATTCGTTCAGAGGTCGAGCACGGCCGACAGGTCTATGTCGTTTGCCCTTTGGTCGAGGACAGCTCCAAGATCGAAGCTGCCAGCGCGGTTGCCGAGCACCAGCGTTTGCAAGCAGTGTTTCCCGATTTGGCGGTCGGGCTGATGCACGGGCAGATGCACTCCGGCGACAAGGATTCTGCGATGGCGAGTTTCCGCTCAGGAGAAACGGATGTGCTGGTCGCAACGACCGTCATCGAGGTCGGCATTGACGTGCCAAACGCCACTGTGATGGTCATCGAGGACGCTGATCGGTTCGGCCTGAGCCAGCTTCACCAGCTCCGCGGCAGGGTGGGGCGAGGAAGATTCGACTCACAGTGCGTGCTGGTGGCCGACCCGACGACGGACGAAGGAGCCGCCCGCATCACCGCGATGTTGAATACCAGCGACGGATTTGAACTCGCAGAAGAAGACCTACGGATCAGAGGACAGGGCACGATATTCGGGGCGCGTCAATCCGGCCTCACCGACTTGCGGATCGCCGACATCCTCGGTGACTATCAGGAGTTGGCAGACGCCAGGCGAGAGGCATTCGGTTTGGTTGACGACGACCCCGAGTTGGAGGCGAACCCTGCCATCAGGGACGAGGTGAAAGCCTTGATGGCAGAGGCCGTCGAATGGTTGTTCATTTCATGAGAGTGATTGCCGGCGTTGCCAAGGGGAGGCGCTTGCGTGGGCCTCGTGGCAACGTCACCCGACCAATGACCGACCGGGCGAAGGAAGGCCTGTTTTCGTCCATCGCCGCTGATGTACCGGGTGCAGCCGTCATCGATCTGTTCGCCGGCACCGGTTCCCTCGGCTTGGAGGCACTCAGTCGGGGCGCAGAATCGGCCATTTTCGTAGAAAATGACAAGGCAGCCCTCAAAGTCCTTGAAGCCAACATCGAATCGGTAGGACTCGGTGGTGAGTTCATCGCCGGCGAAGTCGAGTACACATTGTCGACGACGCTGACCAGGATGGGGGTTGGCCGGTTCGATCTCGCGTTCGTCGACCCTCCGTATGACGATTCGCTTGCATCCGTTGAGGCGATATTGTCAGCGTTGATGCCGTTTCTTGCCGAAGATGCGATGGTGGTTGTGCATAGACTCGAAGGTGAACCCCGCCCAGTGGCAGATGCACTGGCGTCAGTAGGCGAACGTACATACGGGACCGCTACATTGTGGCGCTACGTGAAGGAGCACATGTGACCACTGCATTGTGTCCGGGAAGCTTTGACCCGCCAACCAACGGTCATATCGATGTGATCGGGCGAAGTGTCTCGATCTTCGACGAGGTGATCGTGGCGGTCATCCGTAACCCTTCCAAGTCGCCGATGTTCACCAACGACGAACGGGTTGAGATGCTTGAAGCATTGTTCGTCGACGAGCCGAAGGTCAGGGTGGCGTCATTCGATGGGCTCTTGGTCGACTTTGCTCAGGCCCAGGGGGTCAACGTGATCGTCAAAGGGCTGAGAGCGGTGTCAGACTTCGACTACGAACTCCAGATGGCTCAGATGAACCATCACCTCGCCGCGTTCGAGACGGTGTTCATTCCCACGAGTGCCGAGTTCGGGTATCTATCGTCTTCACTTGTGAAAGATGTCGGGCGGTTGGGCGGCCTGGTCGATGGCCTGGTTCCTCCGCTCGTCGCGCAACTACTGAAAGAACGGTGGTCCACATGAGTGACGACCTTCCCCCAGACTACGACGATCTCGGAGAGCCCGAGGCGGGCACAGAACAGCCAACGGCCAGCGTTGGTGAGCTTCAGGAACTGCTAGACGAGCTGCTGGTGGCAGTCGAGGGGGCGAAAGCGGTCCCGCTGTCTGCCAACGTCATGGTGGATCGTGAGCAGATGCTTGCCATGTTACGCAATTTGCGTGATCGGCTGCCTGAAGAGCTCAAAGCGGCCAGATGGATGATCCGTGAACGGGAAGCCTTTGTCGGCCGCACCAACGAGCGAGCACGAGATGTGATGGAACGCGCCAGGACCCGTGCAGATGAGCTGGTGAGCGAGTCCCACATCATGGCCGAGGCGGTAGAGGAGGCAAACATCCTCGTTCGGAGGGCAGAGGGCGAGGGCCGGCGTCTGCGTCTTGAATCCGAGGACTATGCGGATGACCGCTATGCGCGTCTAGAGGAGCTTTACGCGAAGCTGGCAGGTCAAGTGGCCGACGCCAGGGCCAACCTCCGAGCTGCTCGCCCGCCGGTTCCGCCCGTCCCAGGAGTCTGAGAATCGCGTCCGCTACTGCCATGGCCGGCTGACGGCGAGGCGATCGATGAGCGACTATTTCGATCCTCTGGTCGCCCCATTCACATGGCGAGGCACCATCGGCGAGTCGGTCGTCATGGTGCATGGATTCACCGGCACGGCTGCCCATTTTCGATTGTTGGGCCGTTTTCTCAACGATCGCCAATACACCACGATTGCCCCTCTGCTCGCAGGCCATGGGACCTCAATGGCCGAAATGGCGCAGACCGACAACGACGATTGGCTCGCTTCGGTAAGGGTCACTACCGAGTCAGCACTTGCCGAGAACGACCGGGTTCATCTGGTTGGGCTTTCGTTGGGAGGGCTCTTGTCGGTACTGATCGCAGACGAACTCCCCGTGACGTCGGTGACCACCATCAACGCGCCTATCCGTTTTAAAAACGCCAGAACCTATGCAAGTCCGCTCCTGAGCAGGATCACACCCATGATCAGTTGGCCAGAGGCCCCTCCTCCGCCGTTGGCGGACGAGGCGAAACCGCTGTGGCTCACATATTCTGGGTTTCCCACCAAGGCGCTGGCCGACCTGGTGACTACCAGCCGGATGGCCCTCGAAGCCGCTTCGCGAGTCCGGATCGCCTCGTTGACAATCCAGTCGAAGGCCGATGCGACCGTCAAACCGATCAGCGGTCGACTGCTCGCAGACGCTCTTGGGCCACGCAATCGACTCGTCTGGCTGGAACGTTCGATTCACAACTCCTTGCTCGACGGAGAGCGTGACATCATCCACCACGCGGTGCTGGACAGAATCCGCTCGGCTTGAGTGGAATAGGGCGCAAGCAGGGCCAAGGTGTTCCTGCTGGTGCTGACCGGCCCTAGAATGTTGCTCACTTCCCTGGAGAACCTCATTCAGTCGCCGTTTGTCGTATTCGTCAATGATCTGCTCGGTCTCGCTGGGGCCCGTCGCACGGAAGAATTGAGCGGACCCTTGGAGTTTGAGACCGATTTGGTCACCCTGGTTGGCGATGCGCGCGCGATTATCAGCCTCGAGGCAATGGCGGATGGCCTCGTCGCGAGAGGCGAGGTCGTGGCACCGGTGTTGTTCCGTTGCAACCGCTGCCTCGTTCGATGGCAAGAGGACGCAAACGCAGAGGTGGTCCTCGTTTTCGGGGAAGCAGTGGACGATGAGATCCACCCGATTGGGCGTGATGGGGCGATCGATCTCGAGCCGTTCGTCAGGGACGAGCTGTGCCTTTCTCTTCCCTTGGCGCCCTTGTGCTCTGATTCGTGTTTGGGACTTTGCCAGACGTGCGGAACCGACTTGAATAGGCGACCCTGTTCAGGGCATCCTGACGCGAACGAATCTCCGTTCGCCGCTCTCAGAGGATTCCTCGGACCAGAGATCGACTGAAGGAGCGCCCCATGGCGGTGCCAAAGAAGAAAATGTCGCGCTCGCGCACCAGACGCCGCAAGGCCACGTGGAAAGCCTCGCGTCCCAACATCGTCAGGTGTCCTGCCTGTGACAAGCCGGCTCGACCCCACCGGGTGTGCCTGGAGTGCGGCTCGTACAACGGCCGGCAGGTCGTCGACGTCTCCGAGTAGAGGATCCATATGGCTCGGGTAGCTCTCGACGCCATGGGGAGCGATCACGGTCCCGCCGAGTTGGTGGCCGGTGCTGCCCGAGCTGCTGAGGACGGCCACGAGCTCGTCCTCGTCGGTGACGAACCCACCCTCAGATCCATGGTGGCCGATTGCGGTGTCGATTTACCCATCGTGCACGCTTCGCAGGTCATCGATATGGCAGAGGATCCCGCCAAAGCAATCCGCGAAAAGGCTGACGCCTCAGTGGTGAAAACCGCCAAGATGGTGCGGACGGGCGAGGTCGAAGCCATGGTTTCGGCCGGCTCGACGGGTGCGGTACTCGCGGCCGCGGTCATCCTCATCGGTCGCCTTGCAGGCGTCCATCGGCCCGCGATCGCGACGGTGATCCCGACGGCCGGGTCTCCGACGGTCATGATCGACTCTGGAGCCAATCCTGAATGCCGTCCGGAATACCTTGTGCAGTTTGCCGTCATGGGCTCGTTGCTCAGCGAAGTCATCCTCGGAGTCTCGGTACCGCGGGTAGCGCTGTTCAACATCGGTGTAGAAAAGTCGAAAGGGCGTGACCTTGACAGAGAGGTATATGCCCGCCTGGTTGACGCCCCGCTCAATTTCATAGGCAACGTAGAAGGCCGAGACATCTTGAATGACTCCGCAGACGTTTGGGTAACGGACGGGTTCACGGGAAACGTTGTTCTCAAGACAACCGAGGCCACTGCCCATTACGCCCTGAGTCTGGCACTTGCTGCGCTTGGGCAACTCCCTGACCACATGCAAGGGGCCGTCATGGGAGCTCTGGAGAGCATCCAGCAGACGCTCAATCCGGACGAATACGGGGGTGCGCACCTGGTGGGCACCAAGGGCGTCGTGATCATTGCCCACGGGGCTTCGTCTTCAACGGCCATCTACAACGCGATTCGAATGGCCACCGAGGGGGCCAAAGGGGGGTTCGTCGAACAACTGGAAACAAGACTGGCCGCGATATGAAGGATTTGGCGGTTCTGGCTGAGGCGCTGGGACACGACTTTACCGACATTGGCTACTTGCACACTGCCATGGTCCATAGGTCATATGTTGCCGAGCATTTGAAGGAGGGCTCAAACGAGCGGTTCGAATTCTTGGGAGACGCGGTGTTGCAGCTCGTGGTGACCGATTTCATCTTCCGCGAGTACCCCAATCTTCCCGAGGGAGAGTTGGCCAAGATTCGTTCTGCGTGTGTCAACGGAGATCTTCTTCGCGAGGTCGCCGAGGAGCTCGGAGTAGGCAGGCATCTCCTCCTTGGCAGAGGTGAGGTCACATCGGGCGGGAGGACCAAGGCGTCGATCCTGGCAGATGCGATGGAAGCGATTCTGGCAGCCGTCTACCTGGATGCCGGCCTCAAAGTGTGCGAGGAGCTGATCATGCGCCTCTGGGAAGTCCGGATCAGGGCTCGATCCACGGCACCAGGACGGCGCGATTTCAAGACGAGGCTCCAGGAACTATTGGCAGTTGAGGGGCAACGTCCCAAGTACCGAATCATCGCAGACGGGCCTGATCACGAGAAGAGCTTTACCGCCACCCTCACAATCGATGGCAGGCAGGTTGGTGTCGGAACCGGGCATTCCAAGAAGGAGGCAGAACAACACGCCGCCGAGCAGGCACTGTCCGCGATGGAACCGACAGCCGTCACCTGAGCGGTGCCCGAACTTCCTGAGGTCGAGACCACTAGACGAGGAATCGAGCCGGCTTTGCTCGGGGCCCGGATCATGGACGTTTCGGTTCGGCGGGCTCGGATGTCGAGGCGTCAACCCAATCCTGCCGATATCCCTGGTCGTCTGATCGGGCGCAAGGTGCGGGAGGTCGGAAGGGTTGGCAAGTTCTTGATCGTCGACATCGAGGACGACTTTTCCCTTGTGATGCACCTCGGTATGTCAGGCCGCCTCTGCGTTGCCGATCGAGGGGATCCAGAGGATGCTCACACCAACATCGTGATCACCACCGAAACGTCACGTGAGATACGAATGGTCGATCCGCGCACTTTTGGTTTCATAGTCGTGTTTACGCCCGAGGAACTGGCCGGTTCATCGATTGCCACTCTTGGACCCGACGCTCTCGACGCGTTGCCGAGATCCCCTCGATTCATGAGGCGGATGGCCGGTAGATCTGTTGCGATCAAGACTCTGTTGCTAGATCAACGTTTTTTGGCAGGGCTTGGAAACATCTACGCGGACGAGGTCCTGCATCGAGCTCGAGTCGACCCACTTCGTCAAGCCGGCTCCCTCGTCGCGCAGGAGGTCTCGGCAATCCGTAAGCACATCCGGCCAGTCTTGGCCGACGGGCTCGCCTATGGTGGCACGTCCTTGGGTGATTTGGCCTACCTACTTCCGGACGGAAGGGCGGGCGAGTACTTCGTGCGGCTCCGGGTTTATGGACGTGAAGGAGAAAGTTGTCGCCGGTGCCGGTCGACAATCATCAAACGTGTGGTCGGCGGCCGATCGACGTTCTCGTGCCCCTCCTGCCAACGATAGAAAGCCACAGCCACAGCCACAGCTACAGCTACAGCTACAGCCACAGCCACAGCCACAGCCACAGCCACAGCCACAGCCACAGCCACAGCCACAGCCACAGCTGATCTTGCTTGCCGGCGTCAGCGGCGATTTAGGATGACTTTTGTTCGAGAGGTGGAGTCCATGGTTGGTTCGGCTTTGTTGCATCCGTTTACAGCTCCCACCGAGACGGAGTTCATCAAGGTTGTCGGGGGGCGCGGTTCGACCATCGTTGACGACAAGGGCAACGAGTACATCGATGCGATGGCCAGCCTTTGGTACATGAACGTTGGCCATGGGCGCCAGGAGATGATCGATGCGATCGTGAACCAGGCCACCAAGCTCGCCGGCTACCACACTTTTGCACCGTTCTCCAACGAACCGGCCGAGCGATTGGCTGACAAGATCGCTGAACTGTCACCATTCAGCAGACCTCGAGTGTTTTTTGGCAGTTCCGGATCCGAGGCCATCGACTCCGTCATGAAGATTGCCAGGATCGCCCAGCGGGAGGCGGGCCATCCCGAGCGCCAACTCATCATCAGCCGCGAGCACGGATACCACGGGACCAACTTCGGAGGGACCAGTGCCCAGGGCATAGCGATCAACCAGGAGGGATTTGGCCCCCTGGTGGGTGACGTCGTCCAGGCCTCAGCATCAAACGTCGAATCCATCGCCCATGTTTTTGAGCAGAATCCCGGTCGGGTGGCGGCGGTACTCACTGAGCCGTTGCAGGGAGCCGGAGGTGTGTTCCCTCCGCCAGATGGCTATCTCGAAGCGCTCCGTCAGCTTTGCGATGCGAGCGGCGCATATCTGATTTTTGACGAAGTCATTTGCGGCTTCGGTCGGATGGGAAAGTGGTTCGGCGCCCAGTACTACGGAGTCACCCCGGATTTGATCACCTTCGCCAAAGCGGTGACATCGGGGTACCTGCCGCTCGGCGGTGTGATCGTCGGGGACGCCCCCAGAGCGGCCCTCGAGGCGAACGAGGGTTTCAACTTCAAACATGGCTACACGTACTCCGGTCACCCCTTGGCGACGGCGGCCGGCCTCGAGGCGATCGCCATCCAAGACAGGGAAGGCCTCCTGGCCCGTGCAGCAGAAATCGGTGAGCGGTTCGCTCCTGCGCTGTCCAGCTTCGCATCCGACGGTCTTGTCGTGGAAGCGAGAGGAGCAGTAGCGGTCTGGGGGATCGAACTCGAATCGGCTGAGCGCGCTCTGACGGTTCGGGCCCGAATGCTCGACGCTGGAGTCATCATTCGTCCGATGGGGAGTTCGCTGGCGATCTGTCCGCCGCTGGTGATAACCGATACCGAGATCGATCGGGTCGTCGACTCGCTCGCCGTTGCGCTGGCGTAACCGTTCGTCCTCGCCAGGCCTGTCCCGCTACATTCGCTCGGTGATCGGAGGTAAACCTGCGTTGAACACCAGACTTGATCACCGGATGGCATTGGTTATCGGAACCGCCATCATCGCCGTCTTCGCCTTGCCGGACCCAGCGGGGGCCCAGGAAGGCGAAGAATCCCCGAGTCGTACGGTCAGGGTGGCTACCAAGGAACTCGAGCCGTTCGTCATCATCGACGACAGCGCGCCAGACGGGCTGCGCGGCTTCAGCATCGACATCTGGAACGAGATTGCCGATCGGCTTGGCTTCCAGACGGAGTGGGTCGAGTTGGCGACCGTCGGAGAGATAGTCGAAAGCGCCAGGGCCGGAGAAACAGACGCGGCGATCGCCGGGATCTCCATGACCCCCGACCGAGAGGTCGTTATCGACTTCACCCATCCTTACTTTGATTCTGGCCTACAAATCGTCACCCGGTCCGGTCAGGATGCTTCGGTCTTCTCGATCATCGGTGGTGTGATCACGAGTGGGACGTTCTTGATACCTCTTGCCGGCTTGTTGGCAATGATCGCAGTCATCTCTCATCTCGTTTGGTGGGGAGAACGCAAACACAACCCCGACTTTCCTCGTTCGTATCGTGAAGGCATCGGAGAGGCACTCTGGTGGTCATCGGTCAGCGTGGTCACCGGCGGCGAGGCCGTAAAGGACATTCGCCGCCCTTTGAGCAGGTTGATGGCCCTGCTGTGGATGGTCGTTGGTCTGTTTCTGATCGCTTTCGTGACAGCCCAAGCTGCCTCCTCACTCACGGTCAGTCGGCTCGAAGGCGGTATTGAAGGTTTGGACGACCTCGCCGGCGAAAGCGTGGTAACAGTCGAAGGCACGGTGGCAGAGGCATTTCTGCGCGCCCAAAACATTCCAACCAATCTGGTGGCGGACATCGACGCGGCGTTGGCTGCCGTCGACTCTGGGACGTTCGACGCGGCGGTGTATGACGCTCCGGTATTGGCGTATCGGGCTGGGACCGACTACCTGGGACAACTCGAACTGGCGGGCCCGGTGTTTGCTCCAGACCCCTACAGCATCGCGCTGACTCAGGGGAGCGAGCTGAGGGAGCCGATCAATGAGGTCATTCTGGAGCTGTCACGTGACGGCACTTTGGATTTGCTTCACGAAAAGTGGTTCCGTTCGCGGCGCTGAGCCAACCGCGAATGGCCCTTTGGCTTAGCGCAACTCTTGAAGGATCGGACGAAAGGGCGTGGCCGGGCGACTATCGTGTGACCGGTCTAATCACACAGGTGTAACTCTTGTATCTGAAATCCCTGAAGCTCGTCGGCTTCAAGTCGTTTGCCGATCGCACCAGGCTCGAATTTGAGCCAGGTGTCAGTGTCGTGGTGGGCCCGAACGGATCCGGTAAGTCCAATATCGTGGACGCGGTCGCCTGGGTCATGGGGAGCCAATCCACCCGGATGATGCGCACGGAACGGATGCAGGACGTCATATTCGCCGGCACCGCCTCGCGCCCGTCGCTCGGCAGAGCCGAGGTGACCCTGATCTTTGACAATGAAGACCGTCTGCTCCCGCTCGATCTTGACGAGGTCTCGGTGTGTAGGCGGTTGTTCAGGGACGGAAATTCCGAATACGAAATCAACGGCGTCGAATGTCGTTTGCTCGACATCCAGGAAGTGCTCTCGGACAGTGGCGTTGGGCGCCATCAGCATGTGATCGTCGGTCAGGGTCAGCTCGACGAAATCCTCAACGCCAAGGCCGACCAACACCGCCAAGTCATCGAAGAGGCGGCCGGGATTCTCAAACACCGCCTTCGCAAAGAGCGGGCATTGCGGAGGCTCGAACGCACCGACCAAGACGTGCTTCGCCTCCACGACATCCTCCGCGAACTCAAACGCCAAATGCGTCCGCTCAAGAGGCAGGCAGACGCCGCGATGCGCCACGGTGCGATCCGTGAGGAATTGGCGGCGCTTCGATTGTGGATCGGTGGCGAGGAGCTGCGCGATCTCAAACGGCGGGCGGGAGACACGCAGGGGCAAGGGGAGCGGGCCGGCGCGCTGGCCGAAGATT
>CALCCX010000036.1 GCA_937900165.1 uncultured Acidimicrobiia bacterium
GAAGATGAGCTCCGCGGTGTCCGAACAGTGCCAGCCGTGTTTCTCTAGAGCCCGCCCCACCGAGAACCCATCCGTGCCACGTTCGACGATGAACATGGATATTCCGCGCGAGCCAGATTCCGGAGCGGTCTTGGCGGCGACGATCACGAGGTCTGCGGTTAGGCCGTTCGTGATGAACATCTTGGTGCCGTTGAGCCGATAGCCGTTGCCGTCCTTCTTGGCCGACGTGCGAATCCCTGCCACATCCGACCCGGCGTCCGGCTCGGTGACCGCGATGGCGGTGAGGATCTCGCCGCTGACGATTCTCGGCATGTACCGCTCGAGCTGATCCTCGGTTCCGGCCTTGAGCAGGTGAGGAGAGGCCATGTCGGTGTGAACCAGTACCGTCGACCCGAACCCACCGTAGGTCGATGTGCCAAGAGCCTCGGCGAAAGCGCATGACGCGATCGGGCCGAGATCAAGACCCCCGAACCTCTCTGGGACTCGGATGCCGAAAAAACCGATCTCGCCCATCTTCCTGAGAACTTCACGGGGGATGCGGTGTTCCGTTTCCCAGACGTCGCCGTACGGTTTGACCTCCTTGTCGATGAATTCCAGGGTTTGTTTCTGGAAGGCGACGAGGTCCTCGTCCAAATAGATGTTGGGATTCATTCTGTTCCTCTGGTTGGGTCGACGGTTCCATTGATGAACATGTCAGCGAAAGTTTCAGCGAGCGAGTCGACGTCGCCTGGTGTAAACCATTCGATGGTCGCGTTGAGCGCTCCGAGCAGGTAGAGCCGGGCGATCCGAGGTTCGACCCCTGACCGGAGCCGACGGGATGCCTCGGCTTCGGTAAGGAGTCGGGTCCAGGTGGCCTCGTAGGCATCACGCCGCACCGTCGCCCTCTCCTTGACGGCGGCTGGCGCCTGATGAAACACCCGGACGTGGCACGCCGTGAAAGCTCCATGTTCGAACAAGGCACGGAGGTGGGCGTGGATGGCGGCAACGAGCCGGTCGAGCGGGTCGTCACCCGCCGTGTCCAGCCCGGATTCAAGGGAGCCGGCGATGCGCTCGATGCCCTCGTCGAGGATCGCTTCGAGCATCGAATCCTTGGAATCGAAGTGGTAGTAGATACTCCCGGCCTTCACCCCCGCCTCAGCCGCAATCCCCCGCAGAGTCGTCTCCACATACCCCCGAGCAAGAAACTGCTCCGCCGCAATATCAAGCAGGCGACTCCGGGTATCTGTCAGGGTGGCGGTCATCGTAGGGCACAGCTTACCTAACGTTCGTTAGGTGGCGACCGCGAGCTGGCTTCAAGAGGCGCGATCAGGGATTGATCAGGTCGTCGACCAGCGCCGTCCACATCACGCCGGCGTCGACAACCGAGTTTCCCTCAGAGTCGATTGACGTCTCATTGCCGACCAGCAGGACCGTGCGATCATCGACAGCCTCCATCCGGATCAGCTCGACGCCTGGTAGTTCGCCGACTGACGTCCACGTGCGCCCGTCGTTGGACGTGATGAGCTTGGCCGGTTCGGTGGACGTTGTGAAGGGAGTAGTTGTCTGAGCAAAGCCGATGTACCGGTCACCGAACCAGGCGACTCTGGCCGGAGCCGGGCCATCGGTTTCAAAGGCCTCCCATCGTCCGCCAATCTGTTGCTCCGCGACAACAACAGAGACCTTTAGATCTTCGTACTCACCATTATTCATCAGACTCCACCATGTCGTCAGTTGGCCCCCATCAACCACTGCGTACAGGAGTTGGGTATTCACGAATTCGAAAGAGGTCGCTGGTGCCCTCCGGACAATCTCCGTGATATCGGTTGTTGACCAATCGCCGGATTCGCCCCGGTCATCGACGATCAAGATCCGCCGACCGAAGGTGCGCAGGACGACGAATCGTCGGCCGTCTGCTCCTACGACCGCCTCAACAGTGGCGAAGTCACGTCCGAGGTCGGCGGCTTGTTCAACCGTCCATTCATTGCCGTTCGACGATTCCCAGACGACGAAGCTCACCTGTGAATCGAAGTCCGATGTGGTGGTCATGCCGGCCACCACAAACCCATCATCATCTGCGAAGACGGCCTGAGCAGAAGTTTGGACCACGTCGTCGCCCAGCGGCAGGTCGACCAACTCCCAACTAGTACCAAGATCGTCCGACCGGTACACAGCAGAATGGTTGCCATCTGTGGCTCCGATGCCGACCAGTCGATCGTCCTGAAGCGCAACCGACAACAGAGCCTCTTCGCCATCCGGACGGCCTCCCGTCCGTCGCCAGCCAAACCCATCGTCGGAAACCAACACGCTCCACCAGCCGGCAACGACCGCAATCTCGTCAGATCGCACGAGCGAGTGAAACCCCACCCTGCCGTCTTCGCGGTACACCTCGGTCAGGCGGGCCGCGACCGAAGGCAATGCGGGCAGCTCCGGACCGCTCAACGACACAGCCGACGTTGGCGGCGTCACACCCAGCGAAGTGGTTGGGGATGCAGGACGGCCACCGAGGTCAGCTTCCAATGGGCTGCGAAGAAGAGCTATCGCCCCAACCAGGACAAAGACCAACAAGGCGGCCGTCGCCGCGACCAGCCAACCCTTCCGGCCGGGTGCCCCTTCGTCCGTCCTGGGTAGGTCGACGACGGGAGGCGGCGCGTCGGCGAGGATCACGTCAAACCCGATTTGGAACAATTCCTTGTGGCTGTCGGTCATGATTCGCTCCAATTTCTGAGCCGGTCGTTGGCCCGTAGGCGTCGCCGAGCATCGTGCAGATAGCGTTTCACGGTCCCCTCGGCGCAGCCCATCGCGTCAGCCGCATCCCCGAGAGTCCAATCGAGGTAGTAGACGAAATACACGGCGGCTCGCTCCCGGGCGGGCAGGCGCCGCATTGCCTCGATCAACTCCGGCACCGGGTCAGGCAGTGCCTCCATGCGGTCGGCGCGAACCAGAATCGGGCGGCGGGCCCGTCGCCACACCGACCTGCCTTCGTTCAACACCGCCCGGAACATGTAGGCCTCCGGATTGTCCAGCGAGGCAAGCGACCTGCGGGACAGCAGCCTGACCATCACCCGAGAAACCACATCCTCGGCCTCGTCAGGACCGACCAGAGCCGTGGCGAAACGAATCAGATCACCGCTGAGCTTCAGCCACACGTCGCGATCGTCCATACCCACTACCTATACGACGCCTGACCAATGTGAATGGTTGGGTGCCATTGAGAACTCTGGCAGGCCCAACGGTTCATCGCCCAGTGTCGAATTCCGGAAACGGCGTTGCAGACCACCTGATTCCTGTCGCCACCGGTTGGGTCAGAGGGGGCGGCAGCTGTGGACCGCGGGAG
>CALCCX010000037.1 GCA_937900165.1 uncultured Acidimicrobiia bacterium
GACGGCGGTAGGGAGCAGGCCGGGCCTGGCGAATAGCTCCTGCCGCTTGGCAGGGTATTGAGCGAGAAACCAGAGACTCATCCCCATTGCTTTCGCAGTCGTCTCATGTCCAGCGATCAGGAGAAGCCGAGCAAAGCTTCGAACCTCGTCATGGGTCATGCGTCGCCCTTCGACCTCAGAGGCGAGGAGGAGTCCGAAAAAGTCGTCTGTGTCGGCCGATGTTCTGCGCTTGATGAAGTTGTCCAGATAATCGGAATACTCCTTCTGTGCGGCGGCGGCATCTTCGGGGTCTCGGATGCTGCCCTCGAACATTCGGTCAACCCAGTTGTGCAATAGCTGCTGGTCCTCTGTAGGCAGCGACATGAGCGTGCCGAGCGCGTGAAACGACAAAGGAACAGCAAAATCCGCTACCAGGTCGGCGCTGTCTCCCAGCACGATATTGTCGATCAACTTGTCTGCTTTTGCCTCGAGAGTGGGCCGCAAGCCATCAATCCGACGTTGCCGAAATACCGGGCTGATCAATGCCCGATACTTCGTGTGTTCCGGAGGGTCGAGATCGATGGGGAGCATCGGGGCTACTCCCCGACCTTGAACCGGGGGGATAGTCGTCACCCCTGGGACCGTAGATGTGAAATCTGATGGCGTCCGCGCTGCCGATTCGACATCCGCGTGACGACTCAGGAGCCAAAAGCCGCCGTACTTGTCGCTGTGCAGGACGGGGCATTCCTCGCGGATTTCGTCAAGTATTGGCCACGGATCTTCAACGAACGGAGTTTCGTGATGATCGAAATCCTGGCACCAGTTTTGAGTGTCGCCGCTCATACGAATGGGTTATCGACAAGAGAGGCGCTCTGATCGCAGCGTGCAGATGGGTCAATTTCGATTCGCAGTTGTCCTGCGACGGCCGCTTCGAGGAGGATCAGCATATGTGGGTTCCTCCTCCTGCGCTCTCTCTCTGATTTCTTTCGCCCACCTTTGCCTCACTAGGCCACGTCTCGCGGTGTCATGTACGGGGATCGCCCAACAAAAAGCCATCTTACAAAGATGCTCAGGCGGCGGCAAGTAGCACGTCCAATCATCAGATGTCATACTGCGTGCAGGGAGATGAGCGGACAGAAGAGACGAGGTCATGGCCGCTCACCGGAAGCAAGATTCGAGTGAGGTGTGAGAGTGGCAGATCTCAGATTCGCGGTCCTGGGAACCGGTTTTTGGTCGGGTTATCAGATTCCTGCATGGGCTGAAGCGGGTGGGGTCGAGTTGGTGGCGCTTTACAACCGGACCGGCGCCAAGGCGGAGGCGATGGCGGAGCGGTTCGGTGTTCCCAGGTTTTATGATGACGCCGAAGAGCTGTTTAGTAACGAAGAACTTGACTTTGTCGACATCATCACCGAGGTGGGAGGTCATGCCCCTCTGGTCCATCTGGCGGCGGAACACCGGGTGCCGGTTATCTGTCAGAAGCCGATGGCAGCTGACCTGGCAACGGCTCAGGGGATGGTCGACGTTTGTGAGGAGGCGGGCATCCCTTTCTTTGTCCACGAGAACTGGCGATACCGAACTCCGGTTCGGCAGTTCAAGAAGATGCTCGACGAGGGTGTGGTGGGAGACCCATACCGGGCGCGGATACAGTGGATTCACGGGTTCCCGGTTTTTGAGAACCAGCCGTTCCTCAAGACCCTCGAGAGGTTCGCACTCACCGACATCGGAAGTCACATGCTCGACATTGCCCGCTTCCTATTCGGTGAGCCGCGGTCTTTGTACTGCCAGCATCTTCAGAGCCGTTCCGATATTGCCGGTGAGGATGTTGCCTCGGTGCTGTTGAGGTTCGAGGATGTCATCTGCTACTGCGAGATCAGCTATTCGACCAAAACCGAATGGGGTCATTTCCCGGAGACGTTCATCTATGTCGAAGGGAAGAAAGGAACCCTCGAATTGGGGACGGAGTTCTGGATTCGCACCACAACGTCGGACGGCACGTTGGCCCGTCAGTATCCGCCGCCCCGCTACGACTGGGCCGACCCTGACTACGACGTCGCCCACGCCAGCATGGTCCCACTCCATCAGGCTTTTGTTGAGGCGTTGCGAACTGGTGTCCCGCCCGAGACCAGCGGTCAGGACAATCTGAAGACAATGCAACTGGTATACGGGGCGTATGACTCGGCGGAACAGAACCAGGTCATTGAACTCGATCTCGAGATCAAACCAACCGGACAGGACACTAGGTGATACAAGGGAGTTAATGATGGGCTGGAGTGTCGGGGCTGGACTCGAGGGAAAAGGTGTGATCGTCACCGGAGCGACGGGCGGAATAGGTCGTCCCGTTGTTGAGGCGTTTGCGGCAACCGGAGCGAGGGTGATGGCAGTGGGCCGCGACCAAACCAAACTCGACGCTCTTAGATCGGAAGAGCGTCGTGTAGGGAAAGAGGGTAGATCTCGGTGGGCGCCGTATCACTAAAAAAAAAAATAAACAAAAAAATAAAATAAAAAAAAAACAAAAAAAACCAAGTCGATACATGGTCTGTTGCAGCACGACTGCTA
>CALCCX010000038.1 GCA_937900165.1 uncultured Acidimicrobiia bacterium
TTCTTTCCTTTTGTCATCACGTCGTCTCCTTGTTGTTCTTGTTATTTTTTTTTTTTTTTCAAGCAGAAGACGGCATACGAGATATATCAGTGTGACTGGAGTTCAGACGTGTGCTCTTCCGATCTCCCAGGCCGGCTGACACCGGCGGCCTCTCTTTCTGGTGTTCGCCAATCCCTCAATCAGACAGCGACAGCCTTATTCCACCCGGGTTGCCAGCACGAGAGTGTCTAGGGCGATTTGGGGGCCGGCCGGGGTGTTCACGGTTCGTTTGGCGACTTCGGCTGTGCCTATGTCGAGGCCGTCGAACGCTTTCACGGTGCGGTCGACGGTGTAGGAAATCTCGGCCGAAGGTGGCCCGCCGTAGCCGTGAGTGAGGTTCGATTCGTCGTGGGCGATCACGAGAATCGTCCCACCGACCCGGAGCCAAGTTCTGGCGTGCTCGAGGACGACCTGCTGAGGGGCGATCGGGATTTGCAGATACGAGATCACGATCAAGTCGACGAGCTCGGACGGTTGATAGGTCGTCGCGTCAGCGTTGACGAAATCTACGGTGACGCCGTGATCCGAAGCCAGTCTGGCGCCTTTGTCGAGTCCCACCTGCGAAAAGTCGACTGCCTTCACCCTCCATCCCTGGGAGGCCAGCCACACGGCGTTGCGGCCTTCACCGGCCGCCAGATCGATCGCGTCGCCTGGCTTCAGGTCGGCCGTATGGGTCTTCACGAACTCGTTGGGCTCCCCCGCCCAGAAATACTCCTTGGCAGAAAACATCTCATCCCAGAATTTGGGGTCCATTCGAATCTCCTTCAATCGTCGCTGTCGGCGGGTCGTTTCAGTCCGAGTCCATCGGCAATTCGTCGTCGTGGCCCCATTCGGACATCGACGCGTCGTATTGTCGGCCAACCATTCGGTTTCGACAAGGTACTCGTACACGGATATTTCCTCTTCTCTGATGGTCTCGGCGTGTTGACTCGATGAACCTGATCGCAGCCATTGACCGCCGCAATCTTGTGCGGCGTCGGCGGGCAGCGCCCGACCCCGGTCATACGATGGCTACGCTCACGGTACGTGCCGAGGCGATCGTTTTCATGGCGTAAGGGACATTGTTTGTGGCGCAACGTACAAAGCACGGAGGCTCTCGACCAGTGGACGTTCTGAGCGATATTCTGGATTCGGTCCATCTTTCCGGTTCGATTTTGGGACGTGCCGAATTTCGGGCGCCGTGGGGCGTGACGTCCGAGGGACTCACCATCCGATGTTCCATGTTGTACTGAGTGGCGGCGGATTCATCACGCTGGCCGGCGCAGACCCTGTGCCTCTGCACACCGGCGACCTCATCCTCATGCCACACGGCCACGTTCATCGTTTGCAGAGCGAGAGATTGGTCCCGACCGTCAAGTTCACCGATCTGATGGTCGGCAACCCGCCTCGAAAGCCAGGCCTGATCACCGCAGGTGGCACTGGCGCCATGACTGTCATCACCTGTGGCCATCTGACCTTTGATCGAGCCGAGTTGCACCCCCTGCTGACCCGGTTGCCACCTCTGATCCACATACAGGGAGGCGAGGACAGCTCCCAAGAATGGCTTCAGGTCACGTCGAGACTCATCTCCGACGAGGTCCGTACTGGGAGGATGGGCTCCGCCGCGTTGCTCGATCGACTGGGTGGAGTCCTGTTCATCCAGGTCATCCGCAGCTATGTCGAATCATTGCCAGATGACCAGACGGGTTGGCTCGGAGCCCTGCGTGATCCGCCGATCGGCACCGCACTCGGTCTGATTCACGAATCGCCTGAGGCGGCATGGACGATCGGCAGGATGGCGTCAGAGGTCGGTATGTCACGATCAGCATTCGCCAGTCGATTCAGGTCGCTGACCGGCGAGACTCCGATGCAATACCTCACCCGCTGGAGGATGCACCGCGCTGCCTTCTACCTGCGTACCGAAGGCCTCGGAGTCCTCGAAGTGGCCATTCGAGTCGGGTACCAGTCAGGTGCAACGTTCTCAAAGGCCTTCAAACGCTACATCGGAGTCGCCCCTGCCACCTATCGCCGGTCGGCCGGGGCCCAAGCTATGTCGTCGCCAAAGGCGAGCTGAACCAGGCCAAGAGGCCTACTGCACCATCGCTCTGAAACGATCGACGCGCTGGTCGTTGGTGCCGAGGTAATGGACCAGCACACCGAGCACTGCCTCTCCGTCGAGTGTCTCGGTCGCCGCCATGTCTTCGAGGTCCGCCCAATCCCTGGTGCGGTTGAAGAAGGCCTTGAACACCGCCAGATCGCGACACGCAAGGAACGGCACTTTTGCGCCCCCGAAGGCTTCGATGCGAGACCGGCGGGCGGCATCTTCGTGGAAGGCCGTCGTGTTGAAGAAGACGTCGACGGGCGTTGCTCCCCACCACAGCCGAGCCTGACCATCAGCGGCGATCGCGAGATCGGAAGAGCACACGTCTGAACTCCAGTCACACTGATATATCTCGTATGCCGTCTTCTGCTTGAAAAAAAAAAAACAAAATAGAAAAAAACTTAAGAACTCAAAAAA
>CALCCX010000039.1 GCA_937900165.1 uncultured Acidimicrobiia bacterium
CCCGTCGCTCTTCCGATCTGGCAATGTCGTCCTTGACATTGTTTTCAGTTGCGAAGTCCGCAGGTTTCTGACTTAGTATATCGTTCCTCTCTATTTTATCGAGAATATCCGCGGATAGGATTGCGCCTTCAATATGTACTGTCTGGTATTTCATAATTGTTTATGGAATGTTGCGTAGTGGGAGCCCTGATATCCTTTGGGTGACAGGCGGATCGTGTCACCGTCGTCAAGTACGCCAACTGCGACCAAGGATCGGACGAGCTTCTGGCCGGGTGTCTCGGCTGTCTCATTACCCTTTACTGCTTCGGGGAATAGTGAACCAGTCTGATGTATCCCACGGTCATACGAGCGAAGAACTTCGGTGTCGATCCGTTGTACTAGCACATCCCACCAGTCCAAAGGCGGCGCGCCGGCGGGGTTCGATATCCTGAGCGTTTGTCGGGCTGGCTGACCGTTCGGGTCGTATTGTTGGGGGCCCTCGCCTCGCCGTGAGTCATCGGTGGCTGAGGCGCTGCGTACGGCGTCGAGATCGAAGTACCGTTTCGGATTGCGAGTGAACACCACCAGATCAGAAGTCGCAGGCCTGAACTTGTCGCCCAGCGCGCCAACAGGCGGATTAGGGCGCACCCAACGGACAACGTTACGGACCATCCACCGGTCGTTGCCTTCCCACCAGACACGGCCGGTGAGCGGGTTGATACCGTAAGCGAGGGCGATGCGGAACAGTTCGGGGACGAGCGCCATCGACTTGGCCCGAGGCCACGTATCGTTACGGCCTGCCCGGCTGGGTCGACATTCGTCGCCGACTCCGTTGGCCCGCCGCTTGGCTGCTGATCCAGAGAACTTCTGTTGCCCTTCACGCAGGCCTCCGTCGTTGTAGTCGCCGCCCGCGCCACCGCTACCTGAATAGGTGTCGCCCAGCTCGAACACCATCGACCCGTGCGGAGCCAACACCCGTGCCAACTCATCGACCAGCCCGCACAACACATCGACAAAGGTGCCAGGGTCAGGTTCGGAACCGATCTCCTTGTCCTTGTCTGGGTGGTCGGCTGGCAAATAGGACCGTAAAGTGAGGAAGGGTGGCGAGGTCATCACGACATCTACTGAGTCGTCGGGTAGTTCGATGAGACGTTCGTGGACATCACCGACAAGAAACCTAGCGGTCACCAGACCCTCCCAGGAAAAGCCGTGTAATCCTGCTTGCAACATGGACAGCGCAGCCCCCACAGTGGCTCGTACCAGTTTCCGGCTCCGGGAGGAGCCGGCTTCATTGAGGCTGGGCGTAATGCCACGTAGTCCTCCCATGGTTGGTCTTTGTTTCCGGCTCCGGGAGGAGCTGGCTTTATCCGGCCAAGGACTCACGTCAACGATCCCGCATTGGCCCATCGGTATCAGGTCGGGGTCTCTACAGCAAGCAGAACGGGACGGCTGTGATCGCGGTGTGGTAGTCCCGTGGGGCAAGGTCAACCACTCGGTCGCCGGAGTAGATCAATACCGCGCGGTGGCACCGTGAGTCGATCCGATCCGCGAATGCCATCAGGCCTTTCGCGTCTTGTGGATTCACCGACGAGGCCGCCTTGACTTCGACGGGCACGTACCTACCGTCTGGGTGGACGAGCAGAAGGTCGATCTCGACCCGTCGGCGATTGTCTCGCCAATGGCGCAGCACGATCCGGTTTTGGTTTGCATCGGCCAGAGCCGCGAGATCATGGGCAACTTGTGTCTCGAACAGTGAACCAGTGAGCGCAGCCGAGAGCTGACCGGACCACGCTCGCGCCGCCCACACAGCCAAGCCGGTATCGCACGCGATGACCCTCGGGTGCGCCGAGAGAACTCGGTGTTCTGAGGGTCTTTCAGCCTCGATCCGTTCGACCAGGAAACCGGCTTCCAGGAGCTCGAGATGGTTTCGAACGGTGTTGGCCTGGATTCCCAGGTCACCCGCAGCCCGGGTCACGTTGAGCAACTGGCCGCTGTTCGCGGCGAGATATCGAAAGGTTCGCAGCAGCCGACCCAAGTCTGCTCGGGTTCCGGCGGCTCCGAGCGGGATGACACCTTCAACGTAAGCCGCAATCTCTCGTTCCCATTGTGTGAGGTCGCCGTCCTCGCCTTTCAGACCCAGAACACCAACTACGCCTGGCAATCCACCCCGAAGCATCTCACTGATGTGGACTGTCGGTCCTTGTACGGAGCCCACCTCCCAGCCGTCACTGAACGCCCGATCGATGAAATCTGTGCGATCGCCACGGATTTCGCTGTGGGTAAGTGACCACATTCGATGTCTTACCGCGCGACCAACGAGCGGGTCGCTCCCACCCAGTTGGTTGCGGCCAAGCCTTGCCGATCCCGTGAGGAGAAACTGACCAGGTTCTCCATGTTGGTCGACGACATGTTTGAGCCAGATTGTCAACTTCGGTTCCAGTTGGGCTTCATCTAGAACGCAAGGAAGGTCTTGTCCAGCCAGGAAGCGTTGCGGGTCAAGACGCAGCAGGGCGAGAGTGTCGGCATCGGAGAGGTCTACACGGTCCTGCCAACCGTGTTCCTCTATCAAGATGTCGCACAGTGTGCTCTTGCCGACGGCCCGGCCGCCTTCGAGCACTACGACGGGTGACGTGGCCATCGACCTCTCGACTGCAGCTTGAACGAAGCGGGGAACAATCGTCGACATAGGCGAGAACCTACCATAAACCGACGTTCATTGAGTCTTTTTACACTCGATCGTTGAGTGATTCTGCCAACCAGGCTTCTTTCGAGCTCTTGTCCCGCGCCAACGGAGTTCTTCCCAAAGTTCGGCGAGGGGGTTGCCCGCCGGCTCGAGCCGCGATCGAATGACGCCGAAGAGGGCGACGGGGCCAACTGACCGCGGCTGTTCTCCCGATGCTCATTCGGGGACGTGCACGTCCCACCAGTAGAATTTGCGAAAGGTCGAAACCACCAGCACCGGTACTCATGGGAGTTCACCGCCCCCCTCCGGCCCTGACGGGCCTCGTCCCCCCAGGCGGCTCGTACCTCGCCGGGGGGACAGATGGTGGCCCACTCTTTCGTGTGCCCGGAGTCAGGCTTACCACTCCACGACCCGGAACCCGGCTACCGCAGCGAGTTTGGCGAAGTCTTCGGTGTCGGCGGTTAGGACTGACTCGTTGACTCGTCTGGCCAGGATTGCCAGGTGGGCGTCGATTGCATCGTTTGTTCCGCTGGCTGCGAGTAGTTCGCCAACCCGCCTGCCGTCGCCGAAATCGTCGATGACATCGATAGCCGCCAGGGCTGCGGCGAGGTTCGCCTGCCGGGGGTTGCGCCAGACCTGGGCGACGATCGCTTGGGTGGTCCGCAAAGTTTCTTCGGCTTCTATGGCGGCTGCCATCAGCGCCGCGATGGCTCGACGGTTTCGGTCTGCCGAAATGAGCGGGCCGGCGTCGACGATCACTGGAAATAGGCTCTGGCCCGGCTGAGCTCATCCTCGGTCAGCGGGCCTGAATCGGCCTCGGTGTCGGCCACGAACGACCTCATGTTGGCCAAAAGGCGCTCCTTCTTTGCCAGGCCGGCCAAGGCATTCTTGACCGCTGCCGTCTGAGTACCGTAGATGGACGCCAGGAACTTCAGGTCAGCTTCGGCTGCATCATCGAGACGGAGGGCGGTGCGATCTGCCATGCGTCATACTCTAGCGCATACAGTTGTCAAACGGAATGGTTCGACTCAGTGGCGTAGCTCGTGAGGTTTCACTATTGCGGCTATTTGGGCGTGGGTTTGGGTGCGGATGCGGTCGACTTCGGACAATGGCACATCTGCCATTTCGATCGGTTTCATGATCTCGACACGAATCTTGCCCTTACGGACGAAATAGCTGGCCGGGCGCCACGCCTCGTAGCTGCCGGTTATGGCGGTTGGAACGATCGGGAGATCGAGAGACTTGGCTATGGTGAAGGCCCCCTTCTTGAACGGGCGCATCTTGCCGTCTCTGGGTCGCGTGCCTTCCGGGTAGATGATCAGGGACCGGCCGAGTTCGATGGCCTCGCGGGCGGAAGTGTTGATGTGTTCATGCACGCTTTGGCCTGCCCCCCGGTCGACTTTGACGATTCCGATCTTTCGCATGGCCATGGCGAGGAATGGCAGTTTGAAGAGTTCCTGTTTGGCGAGGTATCGGATCGGCACCGGCAGGGCGGCAAAGTGGGGGATCGGAAGAGCGTCGGGTAGGGAAAGAGTGTAGATCTCGGGGGTCGCCGGGTCCTTCAAAAAAAACAAACTACTCCA
>CALCCX010000040.1 GCA_937900165.1 uncultured Acidimicrobiia bacterium
TGTGACTGGAGTTCAGACGTGTGCTCTTCCGATCTAGGCGTCCCGACCTTCGTGACAAACTCAACCTCGGCCCCTCAGACGTTGCTCTCGTGATCGTCACCGAGGGGGCGACCGATCCGGTGAATTACCGGGCGATAGTGGGGGCGGATCCGGCTCAGGTCACGATTTAGGTCAACAAGCAATTAGTTTTACAATTTGTTAAGGTCTTCCCTGGGTTAGGAAATCTGTCGACCGCCACTGAGCTGGTGGTCATGAATTCGATGAGAGGAACAACATGGTTAAAACCAAATGGCGGCTCTTCGCGACGATTTTGGTCGCGTTTGCGATGGTGGCAGCAGCATGCGGCGGAGGCGACGACGACGGCGCGGCCACAACACAGGCTGACGCTGGTGGCAACGCCGGTACGGAGGCACCGGCGGCTTCCGAAGGCGACGTGCTCAAGGTCGCGTTTGTGCACGTTGGTCCTGTCGCAGACAAGGGCTGGTCGTGGGCACACGATCAGGGTGCTCAGTTCTTGAAGTCGGCGCTCGGCGATGCGGTAGAGATCACGACGCTCGAGAGCATCCCAGAAGGATCGGACGCCCAGCGAGTATTTGAAGACCTGGCCGCGGCGGGCAACGGGCTGATCTTCGGCACCTCTTTCGGCTACATGGACCCGATGCTGGCGGCCGCGGAGAACTTCCCCGACACCGTCTTCATGCACGCCACCGGATTCAAGGTATCCGACAATATGGGTAACTACTTCGGGGCAGCCGAAGAGGCCCGCTACCTCAGTGGTATGGCCGCCGGTGCCGCCACCGAGACGAATCTGATCGGCTACGTTGCCGCCTTCCCGATTCCCGAGGTGCTGCGCGGCATCAACGCCTTTACCCTCGGTGCTCAAGAAGTAAACCCCGACGTCGAGGTCCAGGTGGTGTGGACGTCGACCTGGTTCGATCCTCCCAAGGAAGGCACCGCCGCCCAGTCCATGCTGGATGCGGGCGCTGACGTGATCGCAATGCACCAGGACTCCGCCGCACCTGGCCAGGCAGCAGAGGCTGCCGGCGCCACTTGGGTCGGCTACAACACCGACATGAGCGAGTTCGCCCCCACCGCTTGGCTGACCGCGGCCACCTGGGATTGGGGTCCGCTATATGTCGAGACCGCCAACCAGGTGATCGACGGAACCTGGGAGCCAGGGTTCATCTACGGGAACATGGCAGACGGAATGGTGGCTCTTGCTCCATTCGGTGACGCGGTCGATCAGGCCACTCGAGATCTGATCCTTGAACGTGAGGCGCAGATCAAGGACGGTTCGTTCTCGGTCCTGCCTGACCCGATCGTTGATCAGGACGGGACCAGCCGGGAGCTCGGCGACATCTTCACCATGGACTTTTTTGTCCAAGGTGTCATCGGTAGCCCGGAGGGATGATGCATCCGTTGAATACCGAGAAGGGTTTGCCCAGCACTTGCTGGGCAAACCTGCTCGGTGGCCTGTGGCCGGCCAGGCAAGCCTTGCGAACGGTGCGGTAACTCGGTGGCCGACCCGGCGAGCTCAGACACGTTGGCTGTGGAGCTGAGGAATGTCGACAAGGCGTTCTATGGCGTGAAGGCCAATGACCATGTCAGCTTCCGGCTTGCCAGAGGCGAGGTGCACGCTCTGCTTGGCGAGAATGGGGCCGGCAAATCGACGCTGTGCTCCATCCTCGCCGGCCTCTACCGTCCAGATGCCGGCGAAATGCTGTTCGAGGGGGAGCCGGCCACCTTCAAGAGCCCCAAGGATGCCCTGGCCGCCGGCGTCGGCATGGTCTACCAGCACTTCCGATTGGTCCCGAACCTGACTGTGGCGGAGAATTTCGCGCTTGGTCACCCAGACATCGGACTCCGGATTGACCAGAAGGAACTTCACCGTTCCGCCGAGGAACTGGGCGAGAAATACGGTCTACCTGTCGATCCGGCAGCCAGGATCTGGCAGCTGTCGGTCGGTGAACAGCAACGGGTAGAGATCCTCAAGTTGCTGTACCGCAATGCCAAGATCCTGATCCTCGATGAGCCAACCGCCGTCCTGACTCCGCAGGAGAGCCAGGCACTTTTCAAGACGATGCGCCAGATGGCCCAAGAGGGAAGGTCTGTGATCTTCGTCTCCCACAAGCTCCACGAGGTGAAGCAGGTCTCCGACCAGGTGACCGTTCTGCGTGGCGGCAAGACCGTTGGTGGAGTCGCCACCGCGGACGCCGAGCCAAAGGACCTGGCCAGGATGATGGTCGGGCGCGATCTCGAGCTTCCCGTTCGCGACGCGCAGACCGATTACGGGCCGGTGGTGCTGTCGGTGGATGGCATCAGAGTACCGGGAGACCGGGGCCTCGAGGCCGTGAGAGGCGTCACGTTCGAGCTGAGGGCCGGCGAGGTGATCGGCATCGCAGGCGTATCGGGCAATGGCCAGCGCGAGCTGGCCTATGGACTGGTTGGGCTCCGTACTCCGACTGGCGGTACGGTGACGCTCGAGGGGGTCGACGTCACCACGAGCTCGGTACTTGATCACATCCACAAGGGCTTTTCGTACGTCCCTCAGAATCGTCTCGGAATGGGCCTGGCGCCAGGGTTGACCACGGAGGAGAACCTGGCACTCAAGGCTTTTCGGCGTCATCCGTTTTCGAAGGGCCGGCGGCTGGTCGCCTCGGCGTTTCGTGACGAGGGTGCTCGCCAGATCGAACAGTACGACATCCGTGGGGTTCGTCCCGGCCTGCCGATCCGCTTGCTCTCAGGTGGGAACCTTCAGAAGGCGTTGGTTGCCCGCGAGGTCGAACTCGAACCGAAAGTGCTGATTGCCCGATCGCCCACCAGGGGCCTCGACGTCGGCGCCACCGAGGCCGTTCGCAATCAGGTCCTGGCTCAGCGCAGTCGCGGTGCAGGGGTGCTGCTGATCTCCGAAGATCTGGACGAGCTGCTCGCCCTTGCCGACCGAATTCTCGTCTTGTACGAAGGTGAGGTCGTCGGCGAGATGCCTACCGAGGAGGCGACGGCCGAGCGCCTCGGTTTGCTCATGGCCGGACAACGCGACGAGGCTCGATCGTGACGACCCGCCGTTTCATCGTCGAACCACGCGGACTGGCCTCACCCCAACTCACGCTGCTCGTGCCGGTTGCTTCGGTGATCGCTGCGCTGGTGGTTGGGGGAGTATTCCTGCTTCTGACCGGGGAGAATCCTCTCAGTGTCTACGCGAAGATGGTCGATGCCGCGTTCGGGTCCTCCCGAGGCGTCAGTGAGACGCTGATCTCGGCGACCCCGCTCATTCTGACAGGCGTTGCTGCCGCGGTTGCCTTCAAGATGTTGGTGTGGAATATCGGCGCAGAGGGTCAATTCCTGATGGGTGCGGTATTCGCAGCGGGTGTCGCGATCTGGTTGGGTGACGGAGCTCCGCCCGCGGTCGCGTTGCCGATCATGATCATCGCGGGTGGATTGGGCGGAGCGGTCTGGGCTGCCGGTTCGGCGATTCCCCGCGTCTACATGGGCACCAACGAGATCATCACAACCCTGATGCTCAACTTCATCGCTTTGAACTTCATGAATTACCTGATCTTTGGCAGCGGCAGCCCCTGGCGCGACCCGGCGGTGAGCACCTTTCCTCAGGGCAGGCCGGTTCCAGAAGGGGCTCGCCTTCCGGAGTTCTTCAACCGGCTCGACATCGGCATCTTCGTCGCCATCGCTCTCGCCGCGGTGGCCTGGTACCTCATCGGCAAGACCCGATGGGGCTTTGCCGTTCGAATCGTCGGGGATTCGGCTGAGACTGCCCACTATTCGGGTATCGGCGTGAATCAGAAGATCCTCAGTGTCTTCCTGCTGTCGGGTGCATTCGCCGGGTTCGCCGGGGGCCTCTTCGTCTCCGGACCGGTCGGCGCCCTCGACCCGCGATCACTTGACCTGGGTCTGGGTTTTACCGGGATCATTGTCGCAGCCTTGGCTCGACTCAACCCGCTGGCGGTAATTCCTGTGGCAGTACTGATGGGCGCCCTCAACAACGCAGGGCCCTCTCTACAGTCGATCGGGGTGCCCACGGCAACGGTGACGATGCTCCAGGGCGCAATCTTGATTTTCGCGGTGGCCGGAGAATTCTTCATCGGCAACCGGCTGCGGCGCCCAGATCGCGCTTCCTCTCCTGTCCCTGAGGGAGCGGAGGCCGCATGAACGAATCGCAACTGATCCTCACCATCTTTGCCGCTATCGGGCTCGGCACCCCGCTCATTTTCGCCACGGTCGGCGAGATCATCACGGAGCGGGCGGGCATCTTGAACCTGGGTGTCCAGGGGATGATGCTGGTCGGCGCAGTAGCCGGATTCTGGGCCACCTTCAAGACCGGAAGCCTCACTCTTGGGGTGGTCGTCGCGGTCATTGCCGGGGCCGCTCTGTCTGTGATCCATGCATATGCTTCGATCACGCTGCGGGTCAGCCAGATCGTATCGGGGCTGGCTCTGACGCTTTTTGGTACGGGCCTCGCCAGTTTCTTGGGTCGGGCTGGTAGCGAACCCCTGGTCGGCAACCCTTCCCGTAAGGTGTTCGAGCCGCTGATCTCTGGTGGAATCGCCGATTGGCCATTGGTGGGACCGCTTCTCCTAGGTCACGATATCTTGGTGTACCTCGCCTGGGTGGTGGCAGCCGGGGCCAGCTATTACCTATTCCGCACTCGTATGGGCCTTTCGCTGCGTGCGGTGGGCGAAGACCCGGCGAGCGCCGAATCGGCCGGGGTCAATGTGGCCTGGGTCAGATATGCCCATGTGATGGCGGGTGGGGCTCTCGCGGGTCTCGGAGGCGCCTATTTTTCGTTGGCACTTGTGCCGACCTGGCAGGACGACCCGATCGGCGCCGCCGGGTGGATTGCCATCGCCCTCGTGATTCTGGCGAGTTGGCGGCCAGGGCGAGCGGTGTTCGCCGCCTACCTTTTCGGTGCGGCCGAACGCGTCCAATTCACGTTGCAGACTATCGGCGAACCATGGAGCAACATCCCGTCCACCCTGTTGGCCATGCTCCCGTTCCTTCTGGCAATCATCGCCATGATCGTGCTTACCAGCGGAAAACGAGCCCGATTCCTAGGCGCCCCGGCGGCTTTGGGTATCCCATATTTCCGCGAGCAACGCTGAGGTATTCGTAGGTCAGAAGATCGCGGTCGCCAGGCGGCGGCGGTAGTCACCGACCAGGGGGGTATTGCTTCCCAATACCTCGAAGATGTCGAGCATTGCGATGCGGGCGTCGTCGGCGCGCTCGCCCCTCTGTTCGACCAAGTTCAGCAGACCGCTCAACGCAACGTCGTAATCGCCGGCCGCGCTGTGTGCCCTGGCCAGATCGAACGCGGCGGATTCGTCTTCGGGATTGGCGGCAACCGAGGCCTCTAGTTGGTCGAGGTCCAAGTCATTCGCGCTGCTCATCCTGGCGGCGGCCAGCATGGCTGTGACTTCTGGGGTTTGGGAGACGGGCGCCATGACTTTGACGGCTTCTTCATTGTCACCGCGATCGAGTAGTAATCCTGCCAAGGTCACGGCGGCGTCGTGATGGGTGCCGTCGACGGTGAGGACTCCGCGCAACATACCTTCTGCGCCCGATTCGTCGCCTGCCTCATAGAGGCGATCCGCCTCCTCCACGGCCAAATCGAGCTCGGAGGGAAGCAGGGCCTCGATGAATTCTTTGACCTGGGCTTCAGGCAACGCCCCGGTGAATTGGCTGACCGGCTGACCATCCTTGAAGGCGATCACGGTCGGGATGCCCTGGACGCCAAACTGGCCCGCCAACTCTTTGTTGCGGTCCGAGTCGATCTTGGCCAGCCTGATCCGCCCTCCGGCCTCGTCAACCACCTTTTCGATGATCGGCGACAACACCTTGCAAGGTCCGCACCATTCCGCCCAGAAGTCAACCAGTACGGGAACCTCGTGGGACCGGTCGAGTACTTCTCGCTGGAAGTCGGCCGTTTCGACGTCGCTGACAAATGTGGTCATGATGGGGCCACGATACCCGGGCCCTGGCCTCTAACCTGACACCGTCGAGAGAGGAAGTTCGCCACCATGGCACCATTCGGATCGCTGCTCACTGCAATGATCACCCCGTTTCGCGAGGATGGCATGGTCGACTTTGAACGGACCGCTCGGCTCGCCAACTACCTCGCGGACACCGGCTCCGATGGGCTGGTCGTTACCGGCACCACAGGTGAGTCACCAACGTTGAGCGACGTGGAGATGGTGGCGATCTACAAGGCAGTGTTCGATGCGGTGGGCGACCGCTGCCACGTGATCGCAGGAACCGGCAGCTACGACACCTTGCACTCGGTCGACCTGAGCCGAAGGGCCGCCGAGGTGGGAGTGCATGGGCTCATGGCGGTGACTCCCTACTATTCGCGGCCATCTCAAGAAGGAATCCGGGCTCATTTCGAGGCGATTGCCGATTCCACGGATCTTCCGCTCATCGTCTACAACATCCCGTCGCGGACCGGGCGCCTCGTTGAAGTCGAGACTCTCGCACGGCTGGCCGGGCATGAGAACATCGTCGCCACCAAAGACGCCGTGGAAGACCTCGGTTTCACTTCTGCGTGCCGACAGTGGCTCCCGGCCGACTTCCCTATCTACTCTGGCCAAGATTCCCACACACTGCCGATGTTGGCAGTAGGTGCGGTGGGGTGTATCTCGGTGTTGGCTCATTTTGCAGGCGTCAAAATCAAGGCAATGATCGAAGCTTTCGCAGCAGGAAACGTGAGAGAGGCCGAGCGACTCCATCGTGGGCTGATGCCTCTCTTTGCCGCGGGATTCCTCGAACCGAATCCTGCGCCAACCAAGGCTGGGCTCACCGAACTCTGGGAGCCAGTCGGAGAACCGCGGCTGCCGTTGCTGCCGGCGGCCAGTGAAACGATGAAGGCGATAGTCGACGCCGTTGGAATCTCGGAGATGCTTTGAGCGTCAAGGTCACATTTCTTGGTGGCCTCGGAGAGATCGGCCGTAACTGCGCGGCCATTGAGATCGATGGCCAGATAGCGATAATCGACTGCGGTCTGATGTTCCCCGAGGAAGACATGCTCGGGGTTGACCTGGTCTTTCCCGACTGGAGTTGGCTGGTCGAGCGAGCCGAAGATGTGCGATGTGTCATCCTCACCCACGGCCACGAAGATCACATTGGTGCCCTCAGCTATTTCCTTAGGGAGCTGAGCGTGCCGGTCTACGGGACGAGGCTCACTCTCGAGCTGGCCGCCCCAAGAGTCGAGGAGCTGAGGGTCGAAGCAATCTTTCGGCCGGTTCCCGATACCAGGTGGGTCACGGTCGGGCCGTTCAAATTTCAGCTGATTCCGGTTTCACACTCGGTGCCGGACGGAGCCGCCATTGCATTCGACACCCCTGAAGGCATCGTCCTGCACACCGGGGACTTCAAGCTCGATCCGACGCCAATCGATTCTCGTCCCACCGACCTGCCCACCTTTGCCGAGCTTGGACGCAGGGGTGTCAGGCTGTTGCTTTCGGACTCGACCAACGCCGAACGGGTGGGGATCATCCCCTCTGAGCGATCGCTGAAACAGACCATTCACAACATCGTCAGAGAGGCGGACGGAAGAGTCATAGCTGCGTGCTTCTCGTCTCATATCCATCGAGTCCAACAAATCGCCGACGCCGGGCTTGCAGCCGGTCGCTACCTTTCGTTTTTGGGTCGCTCGATGGAACGCAACGTGGCTCTCGGCCAGCGAGTTGGGGTACTGGATCTTCCTCAGGATCGGGTCTTGCCAATCGAGGAGCTTCTTTCGAGACCGGCGGCCCAGACGATGATCATCACGACCGGGAGCCAAGGCGAGCCATTCGCGGCGCTTTCGTTGATGGCTGCCCGCCGTCACCGATGGGTGACGCTCGAAGAGGGTGACACCGTGCTGATTTCGGCTACCCCAATCCCGGGTAACGAGACGGCCGTATCAAAGGTGATTTCGGGTCTCAACAAAGCGGGGGCGCGGGTGAAGCACGGTCGCAACGCCAACGTACATGTCTCGGGCCATGCCGCCCAGGAGGAACTCAAGACCTTTCTCAACGTGGTGCGACCTACCGCGTTCGTGCCGATCCACGGTGAGTATCGCCACCTGTTCGCCCACGCGGATCTGGCGGCGGAGATGAACGTGCCCCAGATCCACGTTTTGGAGGATGGCGACGCCGTAGTAATCGACGGTGACGATACGATCGTGGAACGCAACGCGGTTGAAGCCGGCTACGTCTACTTGGACGGGTCCGGGGTTGGAGACGTCCGCGATGCCGTCCTGCGTGATCGATCGCACCTGGGAGATGACGGCGTGGTGGTGGTGATGGTCGCCCTCAACGCAAAGACTCGCGAGATCATCGATGGCCCAGATCTCAACTCGCACGGATTCATGGACGATCCAGCGTCCATCCTCGCCAAGGCGGCAGAGGCGGTGGAGACGACGATAAACGATTACGAGTTCGGCAACACCGAGGAGACGCTTTCTGTGGCGATCCGTCGAACCGTGCGCCGGGTCATCAAGAGTGAGACCAAGCAACGCCCCGTCGTGCTCCCGGTAGTCGTCGAGCTCTGATACTCAAGCCTCGGCCGGCCAGGAGATCTGACAACGAGCCCGGAATCTTGGCGCCTCTAGCACCGTGCTCCGCGGCGGCTGTCCCTACAGTTCTTGGCATGATCGCGAATCGCGCGGAACGCGCGCAGGCTCGCGCGGAGGGTCATTGGCCTTAGCTCTCCAGGGGTGTAGTGTCTGCGGACACATGGCACATAGGACACCCACCCGCCAAAAGGGCAAGGGGCGGAAGCGGGTGTCATCGCCGCAGAATCGGCGTCCGAACGGCTCTTCGACAAAGGCCAAGAGGGCACCGGCGAACAAGACCAAGGTCACCAGGGCCAGACCCGCTGCTGGGCGGAAGGCCAAATCCAAATCCCGAGCTGCTGCGCGGCCTAGTCGGCTGACCGCTCTGAGGGAGTGGCTCCGGTACGGAATCGGCCGCCAGGCCGACGACGTATGGGGGTTGGTATTGGTTGTCTCCGGTGCGATGGTCGCTCTTGCATTTTTTGAAGCTGCCGGTCCGCTTGGACGTTGGATCTCGTCCGCCATGAGACTATTGGCCGGCATGTGGGCCTATTCGATTCCGGTGGGGCTGGTTGTTCTCGGGGTCATCCTCATCACAGGTCGGCATCGCAACGACTACGGGAAGATCGGCTGGGGCGCGTTGGTGGCTTTTGTCGGCTCGCTTTCGTTGTTCCATCTCCTAACCGGAAGTGTGGCGCTGGCCGACAGCATCGACCTCGTCAAGGCTCGAGGCGGAGCGCTTGGTTCGCTGGTCGCGTTCCCGCTCAGGCGGGTGATCGGGTTCTGGGGCGCCTTCTTGGTTTTGTCTGCGATCACCTCGGTTGGGATCCTCGTGGCCACCAGGACCTCGATTCGAGAGGTAGCGCAGGCCATCGTGGAATTGGTCAAACTCGCCAGGCGCACCGTGGACCAATGGCGCGCAAGACCTCGTACCGACCAAGCCCATCAGGCTCCACCCCTGATCGTTGAACAGCGACGTCCTGGGGGCTCGCGACCCAAAAAGGGTGGGCCGAACAAGCCGGTGGCCGAATCACCGGCCAAGCGGGTTGGCGCGGCCCACGCGAAGCCGGCGCCGAAGATCGACACAGGGACATATCAATTGCCTCCTCTGGATCTGTTGTCCGAAGGAGGAGGGCAGGGGCAGTCCAGACGACAACTGGAAGAGACGGCCCGCGAACTCGAGGAAGCCCTCCGACAGCACAACGTCGATGCCAGATTAACCAAGATCGTCCCAGGACCAACCGTGACCCGGTACGAAATCGAGCTTGCGCCGGGAGTGAAAGTCTCGAGGGTCACCAACCTCGCGAACGACATCGCCTACGCGTTGGCGACCCCCGACGTGCGACTGCTCGCCCCCATTCCGGGCAAATCCGCGATCGGAGTGGAAGTTCCCAACCGGCGCAGGCAGATGGTCACTCTACGAGACGTGCTTGGCTCGCCAGAGGCAAAGGCCGAGACCCATCCGCTCGTCGTCGCCTTGGGTCAGGACATTTCCGGGGCGCCCCAGATGCTCAACCTTGCAGAACTTCCCCACGTCCTGATTGCCGGAGCGACCGGGGCCGGCAAATCTTCGTGCATCAATGTCCTGGTCACCTCCTTGTTGATGCGGACCACGCCCCAGGACGTCCGGCTCATCATGGTGGACCCCAAACGGGTGGAACTTGGGCAGTACAACGGCGTCCCTCACCTCTTGACCAAGGTGATCACCAATCCCAAGAAGGCATCTGATGCGTTGCAATGGGCGGTGGGTGAGATGGACAGGCGTTACGACCTACTGGCGGATTCCGGGGTCCGAGACATCGTCGGATATCGGGAGAAATTCGACTCCGGTGGTCTCGATCCGGATGGATTCGACCGCTTCCCATACCTGGTCATCATCATCGACGAGTTGAACGACCTGATGATGGTGGCGGGCCGCGACGTCGAAGATTCGATCGTGCGGATCGCTCAGATGGCCAGGGCGGTCGGAATCCACCTGGTAATTGCCACCCAACGACCGTCAGTCAACGTCATCACCGGAGTCATCAAGGCCAACGTACCGAGTCGTCTGGCCTTTTCGGTGGCCTCCCAGACCGACTCCAGAGTCATCATCGACACGGTAGGCGCCGAGAAATTGATCGGAATGGGCGACATGTTGGTTGTGACTGCTCGTGAGCCGCGCCCGACGAGGGTGCAAGGTGCCTGGGTGGAGGAGTCTGAGGTTCACGCAGTTGTCGATTGGGTCAAGGCCCAGATGGCGGCCGAATACCAGCAAATCGCCGAGAATGTTGCTGCAACTCGTCAGCAGAACGCAGACGCTGATGAAGGTGAAGATCCGGAGCTGCTCCGCCAGGCGATCGAGTTGGTCGTGCGCTCTCAACTTGGCTCGACCTCGATGCTTCAGCGAAAGCTACGGGTCGGATTCGCCAGAGCAGGCAGACTGATGGACATCCTCGAACACAAGGGGGTGGTCGGTCCCTCCGAGGGTTCCAAGGCGCGCCAGGTCTTGATTACGATCGAGGAGCTGCCGGCGCCAAACGAAGAACGAGCCGGCGTCTGAGGCTGTGAAAACAGCCAGCCCTCGACGCGGCTGAGTAAACCTTTTGCCCGAACCTGGCGATACGCCTATTGAATGTCCATTTTTCGGCCGACGGCCCAGCCAGAGGACAGTGGCTCCTCGTTCGTGATCTCGGAGGATGACCCTTGGTGGGAACCGCCGTCACGATCCGGTCCTGCGTCGCGCTCGGCGCCGACCCCCCTGGCTGAGCTGCCTCCTTCTCCTGGATTCTTCAATCGTACCGAGTTCGAACTCGACCTCGTCGATCCGGCCGTGCTTCCCATGGGTCGCACGGCGTGGATCTCTCGGGGACCGGTTGACGTAGCAACGTCGCATCTGTTGCTGCTGAGAGCATTCATCGCCTTTGCTTGGTTGAGAGCCGCATTCGACAAAGTGACCGATCCGGCTTGGTGGGACGGCACCGTAGTGACGGCATTTCTCAATGGCGGGTCTGGCGCGGAGTCGCTGATCGGCTTCCAAGCAATGGCGGACGCAACTCTACTCAGGGCTCCAGCGCTGATTGCCGGCCTGGTACTGGTTGCCGAGTTGACCATCGGGATTGGAATCTTGACAGGATTCCGATTCGATGCTGCCCTGGGCATAGGCATAGGGTTGTCCATGGCGTTCCTGGCTGCAGGTCGGATCAACCCCGCTGCGTTCTACCTGGTTATCCAGCTGGCGTTGTTGGGATCTCCGGCCGGCCAGGTGTACCGGCTCGATCGGTGGCAGAAGCCCAGAGAGATCGGAAGAGCACACGTCTGAACTCCA
>CALCCX010000041.1 GCA_937900165.1 uncultured Acidimicrobiia bacterium
GAGAAAGCTTGGCCGCAACTACTGGAGACTGTGGACCGCCAGCGTCATCTCCAACTTCGGTGACGGGCTCGCCTTGGTTGCATATCCGTGGCTGGCCAGCGCCATTACACGATCACCAATTCATCTGGCCGGTGTGGCGATCGCCACCCGCTTGCCTTGGGCGCTGTTCAGCCTGCCCGCTGGGGTGATCACCGATCGGGTCGATCGCCGCAAGTTGGTCGGATGGATGGACTCGTTCCGATTTGCTCTAACTCTCGGCGTGGCGGTCCTGATCGCCCTTGGCGCAGACGCCTTCGCCGACCCCGCCGCCCTCGCCGACGGAACCGCGACCCCTCCCTCCAACCAGATCTGGTGGTTGGCCATGTTGTACGGGTCCGCCTTGCTCTTTGGCTCGGCCGAAGTCCTGCGGGACAATGCCGCCCAGACGCTGATGCCCTCGGTAGTCGAACCTGACCAGTTGGAGCGGGCCAACGGACGTCTGTGGGGCGCCGAGATGGTGATGAACTCCTTTGTCGGCCCTCCGCTGGCCGGCGTCTTCCTAGCTGTCTCGCTTGCGCTTCCGTTCTTCATCGACTCGCTGACGTTCTTAGTTTCGGCGGTGCTGGTCCTTTCGATTGCCGGCGACTTTCGAACCGAGAAGGCGAAACAGGCACTCAAGGAAAAGGTGGACTGGTGGGGCGAGATCAAGGAGGGGGTCAAATGGCTGTGGGGTCACAGCCTCTTGCGGCCGTTGGCGATCATCCTTGGAATCCTCAACGCCGTCTATTCGATGACTTTTGCGACCTACGTGTTCTTCGTACAGGAGATCCTCGGCCTGTCCGCCTCGCAGTTCGGACTCCTGATGACGGCCGGTGCGCTGGGCGGGATCGGCGGGAGCTTTCTCGCCAGCAAGATCTCCGAGCGGCTGGGCTCAGGAACGAGTCTGTTCGCGGCAATCGGGGTCATGACAATCCAACAACTCCTCATCGGCCTGACGTCCAGCGCCCTGGTTGTTTGGAGTGCCTTCTTCGTTGGAACGTTCGCGGTCGTGGTTTGGAACGTCATCACCGTTTCGCTCAGACAGCAGATCATCCCTGACAAGCTGTTGGGCCGAGTCAACAGCGTCTACCGATTCTTCGCATGGGGCATGATGCCGATCGGTTCGCTCATCGGAGGGATCATCGTTGCAGTCACCGAGTCGACATCTGGTAGTCGGGAATTGGCACTGCGGATGCCGTTCTACGTCGCCACGGTGGCCATGGTCGGCATATTCATCATCGCTCTGCCCCGACTGGGCACAACCAAGCTCGAAGCCGCCAGGGCTGCAGCCCAGGTGACTGAATAGTCGGGACGTCCGCTAGTCCTCGACGGTGTCTTGAGCGACATCGTCAGATTCTGGCCGGCGAGGCCCAGCCGCCCACCAAGCAATCAAGGCCAACGAAGCTGCCCCCATTGCGGTGGCTGCCCACAACCAACGACGGGCGCCAGGCGTAACGGTGCGAGAGGATTCTGCCGGAAGGGCGAATGTGCGATCGCTCTGGAATACGTCGGGATCGACACCCAGTTCGGTGAGAGTGACCGGTTGACTGAGAACATCCCGGCTGACATCTACCGCCTCAAAGATTACGACCAGATCGGCCGCCGGCACGGTCACCAGTCCGCCGTATGTCCCGCCACCGCGTGCGCTCAGCGTCACCGTTTGTTGCTCGTCTCCGGGGATCACGACATGGGCGACGACCGTTGCCACCGACACATTCAACTCGACTTCGAGCTCGACTTCGATCCCGCCGGTAACCCGGCTCGCCTCGGCGGACGCGTCAACGAACGGGGCGCCCAGATCGGCTGCTCCAACGAGCAGAACCGACAGCAAGATCATTTGCAGCCGCATCCGGACAGCGTAGCGAGGCGGCCTCACCAAACATCGGGGTTCCGATCGCTACGCTCCCAGTTGTGACGGCATTTGACGAAGAAGAACGAATCGCGCTTTTTCTCGATTACGAGAACTTGGCAATCGGCGCCCGCGACCAACTAGGCGGAATGCAGTTCGACCTCAAGCCGATCGCCCATGCCATGGCGGAACGAGGCAGGGTGGTGGTGCGGAGGGCGTATGCGGACTGGACAGCCTTCGACGAGGACCGCCGGATGCTGACCAGGAACCACGTCGAACTGATCGAAATGCCCCAGCGCATGGGATCGGTCCGCAAGAACGCGGCCGACATCAAGATGGCCGTCGACGCCGTGGAGCTGGCATTCGAACGCGCATACGTGACCACGTTCGTCATCTGTTCAGGCGACAGCGATTTCACTCCGCTCGTCCACAAACTCCGAGAACTCAATAAGAAGGTGATCGGAGTCGGCGTCAAGGAATCGACCTCTTCCCTCCTCCCGCCCGCCTGCGACGAGTTCTTGTTCTACGAGGACCTCGAAGGTGTCGAGGTCCCGGAGCCGACTGCTCGCAAGTCATCGAGGAGCCGCACCAAGCCCAAACGTGACAAGCCAACCTCCGAGGCCGCTCCTTCTGTTTCACGGAATGTTGACGATGTGGCGGTATTGGTGGCTCAGACCGTCTCTGGCCTGACCCGTTCAGCCGGTGGGGAGGTTTCGGCATCTGGCCTCAAGCGGGCCCTTCTTCGCAAAGACCCGACGTTCAACGAAGGTGAATTGGGATTCCGGGCGTTCGGCGAGCTGTTACGTCACCTCGAGGAGCGCAACACAATCGAACTGAGCGAGGGGCCGGCCAAAGGCGACCCGGCCGTCTCACTGCCTAGCGACGCAGGGGGCGAGACCGAGGCGTTCGAACTGTTACGAAACGTCATCGTGTCGCTCGAGGACAAGGGCACAGACCCCGCCCTGGCCGGCCTCAAAACACAGATGCGCAAGATCCGCCCAGATTTTTCGGAAAAGCGCCTGGGCTATCGCGGCTTCCTCCATTTCGTCCGAGCCGCAGAGTCAAGGGGCCTGGTGACTCTGACCTGGGACGACGATTCTGAGAGCTACATCCTCAGCGCGAGCTAGCCTTCGCGGCCCAAGTGACGTGAACGAGGACAAAGGTCGTGGCAAAAACCCTTTTCGAAAAAGTATGGGACAACCATGTTGTGCGAGAGGTGCTCGGTGAGCCGGCACTCCTCTATATCGATCTGCACCTGGTCCATGAGGTCACTTCCCCCCAGGCCTTCGATTCCCTCCGCCTGGCAGACACTCCGGTTCGCCGTCCTGACCTGACCGTCTCGACCATCGATCACGGCGTCCCGACCGCGGATCGGGCGCTCGGAATCAAGGACCCGCTGTCCAAGAAGCAGATCGACACGCTCATCTCCAACTGTGAAGAGAATGACATATTGCTCTTCGGGATCGACGACCCCCGCCAGGGCATCGTCCATGTGATCGGACCCGAGCAAGGCATCACCCAGCCCGGCATGACAATCGTCTGCGGCGACTCACACACCGCCACCCACGGCGCATTCGGTGCGCTGGCGTTCGGAATCGGCACCTCTGAGGTCGAGCATGTGCTCGCAACCCAGTCCCTCCCCCAGTCCAAGCCCAAAGCAATGGCGATCACCGTCGACGGCGAATTGGGTCGAGGGGTGACCGCCAAGGACATCATCCTCGAAGTGCTGCGCCAGCTCACGGTCAAAGGTGGAGTGGGCAAAGTCATGGAATACGCCGGAGAAGGTGTGGCAACGCTGACAGTGCCCGAACGCGCCACGATCACCAACATGGGAGCCGAATTGGGGGCTACGACCTCGATTTTCCCCTCGGATGAAAACACCCGTCGCTACCGTTTGGGACAGGCTGTTCGTAAACTTTCTGCTCCACAAAGCAGCCACGCCTTGTTACAAGAAATTGCCTTGCCATTTTTGCGCCAGTTGGTCGCCAAAACGGGGGAGAATGCTCATTTAGCTGTTAATATTGGTGATGTGGCTTTAGTTATTGCAGATATCGAGTCAACAGAAGCGTTGCGTGTTGTGAGTGAGGTGGGGCGGCAAGAGCGACTTTATTGTACGGCCGTTGGCAAATGTCTACTGGCGTTTGGCAACGGAACGATTCCAGATAAATTGCCTCGTTTGACGCAGCACACCATCACAGAGCAATTACAATTAGAAAACCATCTTGAAAAGATTCGCAAACAGGGATATGCCATAGATGATGAAGAAAAAACGATAGGGATTCGTTGTTTAGCGGCTCCAGTTTACGATGCGACTGAAAAAGCGATTGCTTCAATTGGAATTTCTGGGCCAGCTTCTCGCTTGACGATGGACAAACTGTACCCACTGACTGAAATTATCATGCAAGAAGCATCTGCATTCTCTGGAATTCTTGGGCATTAAAGCGACATGGTAGTAACCGGCAAAAGCACGATGTCTTTTTAGAAGATAGAGGAGCCAACACAGGTCGCAGCGCACCACCAAGAACGAAAACCAACCTCCCGGAGGTTTTCAGCTTGAAAGGCCTATTTGGATGGAACCTCCGGGAGGTTGGTTTCTAGAGCTATCTGGCATGAGGATCAAACGCATCACGCATACCATCACCAATAAAATTGATGGCAATGCTAACAAAAAAGATCATCAGACCGGGGTAGATAGCCGTCCAGGGGGCTGTACTCATTTGATC
>CALCCX010000042.1 GCA_937900165.1 uncultured Acidimicrobiia bacterium
GTCGGAATCAATTACGCCGGCATCGGCAATACTGGTCAGTACTTCGCGATTACGAGGGACGAGGCATTGCCCATCGTCGACGAGCTGTCCGCCGGCAATGATGTGACCTCTCTCGGAATCAATGGTCAGGCCATCGCTTCGGATGCTGACGGACTATCTGGTGTGTGGGTCTCAAACGTCGATTCCGGCTCTCCTGCAGATCTGGTCGGAATCGAACCAGGCGACGTGGTCACCTCGCTGCAGGGACTGGTGCTCGGCACCGACGGAACCATGGCCGACTATTGCGACATCTTGCGTTCCAACAATTCTGGTGACGTTCTGTCGGTCGAGGTCTTCCGCAGCACGGTTCAGGAGTACTACGAGGGACGGATAAACGAGTCCCCGCTGGAACTCGCCTTCTCGGTTGCGGTTGAGGCGGATGAGGATGTTCCCACCGCAGCAACCTATGTCGACTACGTCTCGGTCACCGACGACTCCGGGGCTGTGACGGTCGATGTTCCGGCTGAGTGGACCGATCTCGACGGTCTACCTCGGGCGGATGGCCCGAGTATCGCTGCGTCGCCTTCGGTCGACGGTTTCTTCAATACCTGGGATGTGCCTGGCGTTGAAGTCTATGCCACCAGGACAATGGGAGCCGGCGACATAGCGACGTTGATCGACGATTTCGCTGCGTCCGCCGATTGTGCGAGCTCAACGGACCCAGACGACTACGAAGATGCGCTCTACACGGGACGCTGGCAGTTCTTCATCGACTGCGGAGGGACGGCCACCGGATTGCTCTACGCGGCCGCTTCACCTGCATCCGGCGAATTCGTGGTCCAGGTTTTGGTCCAGGTGCTTACTGACGCGGACTACGAGGCGATCGATCGGATCTTGAGTTCGTTCTTCGTGGACGAGAACTTCTAGACAGGACGTTCGAGATCCCCGGCGGAGGCTTCCGCAAACCGCCGGGGATCGACATGGCTTTGCAGGGAAAGTCACCGTCGTAGACCCCTGATGTCCCATTGATCGTCCGAGTCCCCTAGATTTGGGGTCGTGGATCTCTATGCGAGAGTGAATATTCTTGGTGGTCAGGCCGTCCGGTTGGAGCGCGGGCAGCTCGAAAACGCCATGGTGCTTGATGCCGACCCTCTTGCCCGGGCCAGAGGATGGGCCGAAAAGGGAGTCGATTACCTCCTGGTCGTCGATCTCGACGCAGCAGCCTACGGCAACTTCGACAACCGACCGTTGATCGACCGGATGCTCTCGGCCCTTGACATACCAGTGGTCGTTGCCGGTGGCGTTCGGTCCCACATTGAGGCAGCCCGCCTCATCGAGAACGGTGCGTGGCACATTGTCATGGGTACCGCGGCGATCGAGAACCAGAACATGGTCTGGGATCTGTGTAGAGAATATCCTGGACGCATACTCGTATCGGTCGACGTTCTGGCCAGCGAGGAGCTGGTGGTCAAAGGTTGGACAGCTCATTCGGGGCGGTTCCTCGAAGAGGTCATGGTTGAGATGTCGTCTGCCGGTGTTGCCGGGTTCTTCATCGCTCACGCTGGGCGCGATGTTCTCACCGAGCCACCCAGCTTCGACTTGTTGGAGGCGGCCCTTGGCTATGCGCCAGAGCCTGTGATTGCCTCTGGAGGAGTTCGCCATTTGGACGACATCCGCCGACTGATGGCCCTCAACGCTGGTGGCAATGTGATCCAGGGCCTGGTCGTCGGCCGGGAGGTCACAGAGGGCCGCTTCAGTGTTGAGCAGGCGCAGGCCCTGTTGACGGGCGTCGACGTGGCTACGCCGACCCGGATCCGTCAGATGCGAACGGTGCTGCACGTTTCAGACGTAGGCAGCAGCGCCGAGTTCTACGAGTACGCACTCGGCTGCACCGTCATCTCGACCTGGGATGAGGAGGCCAACGTCGGCACATTGCTGGAGGCAGCAGACGGCCAACTTCTCGAACTCCTGCAATCGACGACCGAAGGGCACCCGTCCCCGCGTGGAGTGGAGCTCGTTTTTGTGGTCGACGATGTTGAGGCCTGGCAGGCAAGGATTGAGTCTTTGGGCCTCAAAATCTCAGAGGGTCTGGCCGACCAGCCTTGGGGCCGCTCGTTCGAGATGCAAGATCCCGACGGTGTGCCGACCCGGATCGCCCAATTGAATACGGTGCAGTCCTAGCCTCCTGTACCAATATCCCCGGGGGTGGCATCGCAGGTGGAACCCGAGATCGGGCGCCTACGTTGGGTACCTGAGACTGGGGATGAACGTGGGTAGCGCGGCCCGTGGCGCTGAGCTGGGGACGACAGCCTGCAACTGGAAAGGGAAATGGTGACGAGATTCATCTCATTGTTGGCGCTTTTCCTGGTCGTTGGCGCTTGCGAGCTGCGGGCTGATGCATCTCTCACGATCAACGAGGACCAAACGGGGACGTTCGGGTTCGAGGCCTCGTTGGATGAAGAACTCCGAGATCTACTCGCCCAGCAGGGCCAAGAGGTTGACTTGGCTGCCCAACTCGGCGATCTCCCTGCCGGCTGGACGACAGAGTCTTTCGTCGAGGGCGATTTCGAGGGAGTCAGAGCGTCGAGAACGTTTGATTCATTTGGAGACCTCCAGAGGTCTCTTGACGACCTGGCCGGATCTGATTTCGCCGGGCAGGTCAATGTCACAGATTTCCTCGTCGATCTGAAACTGGCTCGCGATGGGGACCGTTTCGAGTTTGCCGTGACCATCGGCGACGTCTCTGGCTCGTTCGCCGGCGCGTTAGCCGGCGGGGGCCTTGAAGGGATCGACGTCGCCGGCTTGTTCGACACCATCCTCAACCTCAAGCTGATCGTCACCCTGCCAGGCGAGGTCGTCGAACACAACGGCGATGGCCTGGATGGGTCTACGGTCTCGTGGACGCTCGATCTCGACACTTCCGGCCAGACGCTGATGGCGAGCTCCGAAGTCGCTGGGAGTGGTCAGAGCTTCGCAGTGGTTGGTGGCATGGTCGCCGCAATCGGACTGTTCACGTTTGGATTTCTCATGGTCAAACGGCGCAACGAAAACCGCGCCAGAGAATTTGTGGCCGCAGCCGGCGAATAGCTGTTTGTTCTATTTTGCCCATCGCGGCCAGCCCGATCCCGTTTTGGGTTTGGTGATGGGTGTCCGAGATCGTCTGATGTGGTCAGATCAGGCGACGGGAGGCGATACAGACCTGGAAGGATGAGCGGTTCCATCTGGGAGCCTTTGCCACGGGTACGCTCAGTGAATGCGCACTAGAACGCTGGGGGCGTCAGCGCTGTTACCGACTGGGGCCCTGGCGATTGTCGTCCTGTTTGGTTTCCAGAACTCCAGGGTCGTTGCCTCGTCGATCGCCGTCGCCCTCGTTGACCTCCGCGGTGTGTC
>CALCCX010000043.1 GCA_937900165.1 uncultured Acidimicrobiia bacterium
AAAAGAAAGAAGAAGAAGGAAAAAGAGATATATCAGTGTGACTGGAGTTCATTTTTTTTTTCAAGCAGAAGACGGCATACGAGATATATCAGTGTGACTGGAGTTCAGACGTGTGCTCTTCCGATCTCAATGAGACCAGCGCTACTCGTTGAAAGTTTCAGCCGATTGACCGGCCGCTGATCCCGCCCCTCAGGGCACAGATACGCTGAGGAGAAATCGCACTATTCAGAACGACTCGGCGAAATTGACGACTGCCCGCAAGCCAAGGCCCATGGTGAACAAGAGAACGAGTGCCCAACCCAAGGCCGGCCTCTTCTCGAATTGGACCCGGTAGATATAGACGAACGTGAATGAGAACAGGATGACAAAGCCGTAGAACATGTGAATCGAGCCTGGCTCAACCCCCTGGCCGAACCGAGCGAGACCCAAGCCGACTTGGATCAACATGGCCAGGACCGCTACTGCGACGACACCCTTGAACAGGAAGTCGATTGGCCGTTTGACAAGCACGTATCCGAAACAGATGAGACTGGCCACACCGCTGATACCGATCGCTACCCAGGCGAACGCTGCGTGGATTTCGCCCATGCGACTGGCCTCCCTTGGCTTGGTTTCGAGTAGCCGATCGTAGGCGAGGGCACGAGCAGCGCAATTCGAGCTGGCGAGTGCGGCGAAAGCGGCTTCATCTCGATTTGAGATTCAGACCGCACTGCCGTCGATATATCCGTCGAGCAGAGGAGTCAGCGCGTCGGCAATCAGATCCAACACTGGGCCAGACCGCAGCTCAGATCCGAGTTCCAATTGGACTCCACCTGAACCACCGAGATTCACCGGATTGTTCGGGTGCGTGCCGCGCAACTTGGAAGGGATTTGGTCCAAGTCATCGATGGCTTCGATCTTTGCGGCCCGAAGAGCAGCACCGACGCGGCCGGCAGCGACGCGATGGGCGCCACCCACGAGAATCGTGGATTCCATTCCCGGCCTGCCATAGCCGTGGAGAGAGAGAATGAATCTGCAATGGGCGACGAAGGCTGCCAAACGGTCGGAAGCCTCCAGTCGGTGGTTCGTGGATGGGATGTGCCACCACAATGTTGGAGGTTGGGTCACCGTGTAGATGCTCAGATCGCACTGCCCAGCGAGGATTTCTGCGAGTTCCGCGGTGCCTTCCTCGAGTCCGCCGTGCAGCGCCATCACCCCGACTTTCGACCTAAGGGCGGCGTTCTCGACGACGCCGTCGAGTAGAAGAAGATCGGCCAGCACGCCAGCATCGTAACGTCGATGGCCGAACGGCCGGCCAGCATCGACGTAATCGAGGATGGACTCATCCGCTGAACGACAGCCTTCAAGCAAGCGCGCCGAGTTGGTGACGGCTCTAAGCCTGGATCCACCGACTTAGGGGAGCGAGTCGGCCGGTGGGCTGCTCGGCTACTGGAACTCAGGGTTGCTTCGGCTTTCACCATCTGTAGACAGGCCAGGCCTGAGAAATCCTTTCCATGACTGGCGAGGCGGGCGAGGAGCCAATCCGTGCGGTGGATCTAGGCTAAAGCTCGATCAGCTGGCCCGAACGAAGGTCAAGCACGAACTCGCGCTCTGAAGCCGAATCCGCGATCCAGTTCGCGAGTTGCGAACCCGGTTGGCGCACAAGCCACCAGGCGTAGCGAACATCCCCCTGCGCCGCCTGAAAGGCTCGCCGCGCAATCCTGGCGTGCCCTACCGCTTCGTCCTCGGACTCAAACTCTCCGATCACGGTTTCTCTTGGCGGCGGAGCGGGACGTCCCGGTTGGAACGTGAGTTCAATGAACTCGACCGCCTCAAATGTCATGCTTTCCTCCGCGAGAAGCAACGCGTCTACATACAACGCCACATCATCGAGAGGTTCCCTGACTAACCCCAGCATGCAGCTGATGGTAACTCTAGTCGCGCTGCTAGTCCTGGGTTGCTCACCCTCAGTGGCGGACTATTTCTCTTTGCGTGAGATGTCTGGTCATCGAGTCTCAGTGAACACCACCATCGTGATGAGCGGATGAGTAGTTCGTCTGGTGATTCCCGCCCAATGGTTACTGATCCCGCCAAAAGCGGCGCTCCCGAGGCCCTCCGGCCGAGTCCGTCCGTCAACTAACTCGTGACATCTGCGACGGTAGCTCCTGTCGATGTCACCAGATCGGCACCGACCAGGTTGATCGCAATCCGGCCCGGTTGTGATTACTCAACCCAGATACATGTCGGCGTACTGTTCGCGAACGACCTTCTTGTCGAACTTGCCGGTGCCGGTCTTGGGCACGTCGTCGGCGAAGACGTAGTCGTCAGGCAGCCACCACTTGGCCACCTTGTCTTCGAGGAAGGCATTCAATTCCTCCTTGGTGACCTCTTGGCCGGATGCCTTGACGACAATGGCCAGCGGACGCTCTTGCCACTTCGGGTGTTTGATGCCGACCACCGCGGCTTCGGCGACGGCCGGATGGGCCATGAGTGTGTTCTCAAGATCAATCGAGGAGATCCACTCTCCGCCCGACTTGATTACGTCTTTGGCCCGATCGGTGATACGCACGTAACCCTCAGGTGTGATCTTGCACACGTCACCAGTGCGCAACCAGCCGTCAACCATCGTCTCTGAGCTGCGAGAATCGCGCAGATACTCGGCTGCGATCCAAGGACCCTGGATGAGCAGCTCGCCGAAAGCCTCGCCATCGTGGGGCAGCTCGTTGCCCTCATCGTCAACGATTTTGACCCGCAATCCTGGCACCGGAATCCCAGCGGTCTCCAGGAAATCGAGCCGCCTATCCCAGTCCCAGTCCTGCATCTCCGGCTTCAAGACACTCACCGAAGCAATCGGATTGGTCTCGGTCATCCCCCACCCCTGGATGATTTCGACTCCCCGTTCTTTGTAGAACCAATCGATCATCGAACGTGGGACGGCGGAACCGCCGCATAGGAAAGAGTGGATGGTCGAGGTGTCGCGGTCAGGATTTTCAGACAGATGGTTCTGAATCCAGATCGGAAGAGCACACGTCTGAACTCCAGTCACACTGATATATCTCGTATGCCGTCTTCTGCTTGAAAAAAAAAAAAAAAATAGAAAACAAAATTATAAAAAAAATAAATACTAAGAATAATACAAAGACAAAACACAATAGAAACGTCAGACGTAAGAAAGCGGCACAACATGGAGGAACCTAACAAGTACATATCAGACAC
>CALCCX010000044.1 GCA_937900165.1 uncultured Acidimicrobiia bacterium
CGACCTCATCTTTGGCACGGTCGGAGAGTCAGTGGACTCATGGAGCCAAACCCTCGACGCGGCGCTCGACCTGCCGATCGACCACGTCTCCACCTACGCCTTGACGATTGAGCGAGGCACCCCATTCGGTCGGGCTGTGGCCGCGGGGGGACCGGCTCCAGACGAGGACGACCAGGCAGACAAATACGAGATGGCGGTACAGATGCTGGCATCGGCAGGTTTCGTTCACTACGAAACCTCGAACTTTGCCAAATCAGGTCATGCCTGCCGCTACAACCTAACGGCCTGGGCGCAAGGCGAATACGTGGCCTATGGCCTCGGCGCCCATCGTCACGTCTCCTGCACTCGGAGCTGGAATGTGCGCAGCTTCAACGCCTACCTGAACCGGATCTCAGCAGGTGACTCGCCCGTGGCGAGCTCCGAGACACTCGAACCGGATGCCAGGGAGGAAGAGCGACTCCTGATCGGCCTGCGTCGTTTGGCAGGTGTGAGGGCGGGGGAGCGTGGCGAGCAATGGTTCGCCGGACCTTCGGGTCGCCGTTTGGCCGGGGCAGGCTTGGTGGAGTTGGTGGGCGGCCGGCTGGTCGTCACCGACCCACTGAAAGCCGACACGGTCGCCAGAGAGATCATCAGCGGCTGAGCGATGGCCCGCCCCACTTTCTCCCCCCGAGTCAGGCCGCGGCGGATGGCGGATAGCGCTTTCGCCCGGGCCCCGGAGAAACGTCCGCCACGCCCCTAATATGTGTACATGCTCGACGAACGGAAATCTGAGATCGTGAGAGCGGTCGTCGAAGAGCACATCAGAACAGGTGAGCCGGTGAGTTCGCGGGCGACGCTCGAAGTGAGTGGATTGTCGGTTTCGCCCGCAACCGTGCGCAACGATCTTGCCGCCCTTGAGGCGGAGGGTTACGTCGTGCAGCCCCACACTTCCGCCGGTCGAATTCCCACTGCGTTGGCTTTCCGATACTACGTCGATCACCTCTCGCCGAAAAGGCTGCGCAGACACAACCAGGCCCGTATTGCCGAGTTCTTCTCGTCGGTGCACTTGGAGTTGGGCAGGCTTCTGAAGTCCACCACCTCTCTGCTTTCTGAGATCACTCGGTATCCGGCAGTGGTGACCAGCCCAGGGCACTCGGTGACTCGGGTCAGTGGTGCCCATCTGGTTCAAGTGAGCGCCGAATCCCTATTGGTTGTGCTGGTGGGCGACGGCAGCCAGATCAGCCAGGAGGTGATCAGCTTGACCCAAACGGCCGATCCCGCCGACATAGAGGCGGCCGAGCGGATTGTCAGAACCCTGCTGATCCAGTCTGAGCTGGATGTCATCGATGTTGTCGACGCCATTCCGCCGAAAACCCCGAAGACGGTTCGCTTGATCGTCGAGTCCGTTGTGGGTTCGGCTACCCACGCCCAGGTTCACGATCAAGAAGTGTACGTGCGCGGCACCGGCCAGATGGCCGGCGTCTGGGAGGACTTGAACAAGGTGCAATCTGTCCTGGAGATTCTCGAACGTGAAGCCGCCCTGCTCGAACTGTTGGCGTCGATGCCGGTCGGGACTGCCGTACAGATCGGACGCGAGCTCGGACTCAGCGATGACGCAGATGTCGCCATGGTTTCCACGAGTTATGACGTCAGCGGAGAGACGACTGGACGTCTGGGTGTCATCGGGCCCATGAGAATGGACTACGGTCGAGCAATCTCCGCCGTCGAAAAGGTCGGGGACGGGCTCGGCGAGAGCCTGACCGTTTCAGACGAGTGAGCGTATGGCAGACTATTACGAGGCGTTAGGCGTAGCACGCGACGCCCCTTCCGAAGAGATCAAGAGCGCATTCAGGCGTCTTGCGCGCGAGACCCATCCAGATGCCAACCCGGGAGATCCTGCTGCCGAGGCCCGCTTCCGCCAGATCGCCGAAGCGTACGAGGTCCTGTCCGATCCAGACCGTAGAGCCCGGTACGACCGCGGCGATACGATGGACCTCGGCGATCTGTTCTCGAACCTGGGCTCTTTCGATGATCTGATTCGGTCGGTTTTCGGCGATTCTGGCGGCCTGTTCGGTGGAGGAGGCCGGGCGGCTGCCAATCGGGGTCGAGACATCAGGGTCCCGGTCCAGATCACGCTCGAGGAAGCTGCGTTCGGCACGGTGAGCGAAGTCGAATTCAGGGCAGCGGTCGGATGCGAGGAGTGCGATGCCAGCGGAGCCAAGCCGGGTTCCCATGTCGAGGTGTGTTCGCAATGCGGCGGGGTGGGTCAGGTCAGAGTGGCTAGGCGGAGCATGTTCGGATCGATGATGAGCATCGTTGCCTGTGACCAATGCAGAGGCACAGGCAAGGTCATCCCGGACCCCTGCACCGCCTGCAGCGGCAGAGGAGTGGTCGAGGGGTAGATCGGAAGAGCGTCGGTAGGGAACGAGTGTAGATCTCGGTGGTCGCCGTATCATGAAAAAAAAAATAAAATAATTCTAAAACTCAAAGAAATAGCAACGACAGTACTGTAGATATGTTCCTAATGAATA
>CALCCX010000045.1 GCA_937900165.1 uncultured Acidimicrobiia bacterium
CCAGAGCTATCGCTAGAAAAGTGAACAGACATTCGACCGAACACGAGCGAGAAGAGTCGGGTATAAGAGGATACTTTATCATTGTTTTTTTGCTGATTTAATTCTGTTTTTTTTTTTTTAATGATACGGCGACCACCGAGATCTACACTCTTTCCCTACACGACGCTCTTCCGATCTCCCTGCTGCCAATAGCCCGTTGGTACCTTCCCCAGGATTGGAATCGGCAAGCACCGAACCGTTGATCTCCGTCAACGCGATGCGCAACCCCGAGGTTTCGGCGAGCGACCGCACCAAATCGTCTGCACCCTCCCAGGTGCCATTCAGCACCGCGTAAGTCGTGAGTTCGGAGAGAACGAAGGTCTGGGTTTCCAACTGGAGTTCGATGTCGCCGATCAGATCGGCAGACGTGGTGTTGGCAACGACGAGGGCAGTGATCCCTACCGCCGGCACGGCCAGGAGGAGCCCTGCAACCGTCAAACGGGCGCGAAGACTATTCAGCATCGACAAATCGGTAGCCGACGCCATACACGGTCTCAATGAAGCGAGGACTGTTGGGGTCATCGCCCAGCTTGCGACGCAGCGTTCTCACGTGAGCATCGGCGGTGCGATCCAGACCTTGGTAGTCGAATCCGAACGCCCGCTCGAGCAGCTGAGCTCGCGAAAACACCCGGCCTGGCTCGGCGGCAAGGGTCACCAAGAGATCGAACTCTTTGGCGGTCACGTCGACCAGTTCGCCGTCAACCAGGACCTGCCTCCTTAGCGTGTCCAACTCGAGGCCGTTCAGACTGATCACGTCTTCGGGGACTTCACGGTTGTGACGGCGCAGCATGGCCCTGACTCTTGCCACCAGTTCCCGCGGTTTGTATGGCTTGGTGATGTAGTCGTCCGCGCCAAGGTCGAGCCCGGCGAGCAGATCTTCTTCGGTGCTGCGGGCTGTGACCATGATGATCGGGATATCGCTTTCCGATCGAATGACTCTGCAAACATCAAGTCCATCGAGGTGGGGCATCATGATGTCGAGTAATACGAGGTCGGGTTGGCGCCTTCGGATCTCCTCGAGCGCGCTCAGGCCATCGGACGCTACAACGACGGAGTGACCCTCCCGCTCAAGGTAGAGCGTCAGGATCTTCGCTTGTTGCGGATCGTCCTCGGCAACGAGGATCCGGCCTGTCATCATGATCTTTTCATTCTTGTCTCCGTTGACCCGTAGTCCAGGCAGCGTGCCTCTCATCGTCCATTGTGCCGTGGACGCGAACAAGTGGAGGGGCGGATGGGGCCGCCCCTCCACAGTCACAACATCAGACGCCGTCACCGACGCCTCGGCCGTGGACCTCAGGTACATCCTCTCCCCGGAATGGCGCATCAGAGTCATGTGGAGCGATCTCGAATTCATCACATTCGATTTCGCCGTAGAGGTCCATGTAGAAGGCATCAACCGCCTCCCACAACGCATCGTCCTCCTCATCAGCCTCAGAGAAATCGACGTAGGTGACCCCGTTGTCCTCAGTCACAACCGAGACCGTGAAACCGGCATCAGCCAATGCCTCGACCAACGCATCGGTCTCAGCATTGATCTCCGCCAACTCCCCAGCAGACGGCTGCCAATCCTCAAACTCGCACCCCTCTAGGTCGAAGTCGAAGACGCAATCCTGGGCTGTCGCCTCTTCACCGTCACCTGGGTCTGGATCGGGTTGGGCGACCGCCGGGGTGACGACCATCGTCATGAGGAGCAGCAAAGTCCCGGTAAATGCAAGCCACTTCGGCTTTCGTTTCGTGTCCATTTCACCTCCTGATGCAATCGGACTGGCACAGCACAACAGACGGTGGTGAAGAACCTGTGAAGGGGGTGTGACGACTCGCCGATTCTCAGAAGCCTGTCAGACAGCTCCGTAGGCTCGAACTCAGGTCGCGGCGGATAGATCGGAAGAGCACACGTCTGAACTCCAGTCACACTGATATATCTCGTATGCCGTCTTCTGCTTGAAAAAAAAAAAACAAAATCATTGTATCCACCTTT
>CALCCX010000046.1 GCA_937900165.1 uncultured Acidimicrobiia bacterium
TTTAATGCTACGGCCACCACCGAGATCTACACTCTTCCCCTACCCGACGCTCTTCCGATCTAAGGCCGGCCGAGGTCGATTCGCCATCGTCTCCTTCATCCTTCGGGATCGCATACAGCCCTGGCCACAGACTCGACCGCTGGCAGCGTTCCAACCCGGCCAAACGGGTCTTCGAGATGCGGATCGTTCTGGTCCATCGGCCCACATCTCCCCCAATGACTGGATACTGGCCGCACCTGGCCGGTCGATCGCATGAGTAACAATGCAGACCGGCCACCCGGCTACGTGGGCTGTCGCGAGTCGCATCCCACCGCCTCGCCACTTCGACCAGCAGGCGCTCGGCGGCGTCAGGATCAGGCCTGGCGACGCTGACCCGGTCATCAGCCCCAAGTTGAACATCGACCAGAACACGTTCTTCGCCCTCGCGGTAGAAAGCGCTCGCCTCCAGTTCGCTGGTCACCGTCCGGCCGGTCTTGATCCTCACTGCCTCCCACCCGTCGTCCGTCTGGACATCGAGTTGCACGCCTACCGTTACCTTGGTGTTCGTCTCTTCATGAGTCCATCTACCGCCTTCTGGATCCAGGTCGACGGCCGTGACCACTGGGTGGTGGAGCCGTCGGTATGCAGCGAACAGCTCTATGAGAATTGAACGCTGGACAGCATCCCATGAACCGAACAGGCGGGCCTCGATGTCCGCCACGACCTGGCCCTCGAGGGAGGCCCCCCCTTGGTGCCAATCGACCACAGCCTCGTACACGGCCTTCCACCGATCGAGTTGCGAAGTGCCCATGGCGCTGCCAGAGCCCCTGGCCGCCGGACAGATCTCACGAAGCTCGAGGTCCCGCAGCAAGATCCTTTCGGCAGGTTCATGTCCGTAAGTCAAAACACACCTCGAGCAGGGGCAGCCAGGCTACAGCCACAGCCACAGCCACAGCCACAGCCACAGCCACAGCCGATTGTGCTGGGACAGATGATGTTGGTGGCATCCGGGAGAAGACGGTTTGGCCCGCTAGGGCCAAACCGTCGTGGAGGTGCGGGGAGTCGAACCCCGGTCCGTCGAGATTTCAGCGTCGGCATCTCCGAGCGCAGCCGACAGTGAGCATTCGGGCCACCGAGACTCTGTCGGCAAGCGACTCAGGGCCCTAGTCGGAGTTGGTCTTTCGCCGCCGGTCCCGACATCCCGGCGGCGGCATCCTGCTAAGCGACGCCCAACACCAGGAGACAGGAAGCTCCTTGGGTGGACGAGCTGTCAATTAAGCAGCCAGTGCGAAGTTATCTTCGGCACTTATGTTTGTTCCGGTTTGTTGACGAGGCTCCGGACCCCGGCTCGCTTCCGGCGCTTCAACTCTCGACGTCGAAGCCAGTTCACCCCCATGTGGGTATCAACCAATTGTAGGGCCTCTCCCATTCCGAGACCAGCAAATTTCCACAGGAAGTCAGTCGACCCTGCCTCGGCGGCTCTGCGCCCGCTCCATCTCGCGCTTTTCCTCACGGGCACGAATCTTGTGACGTTTGTCGTACTGACGAGAACCCTTGCCGAGGCCGAGTTCGACCTTGGCGACTCCGCCCTTGAAGTACATCCTGATCGGCACCAGCGTCGAGCCCTGACTGGCGAGCTTGCCCGCGATCTTGGTGATCTCGTGACGGTGGAGCAGCAGCTTGCGCTCCCGTTCAGGCTCGTGGCCCCCGAGGCGGGCGTAGTTGTACGGCGCGATATGCACACCGATCAGGAACACTTCCCCGCCTCTTACGAACGCGTAACCATCACCGAGGTTGGCCTGGCCTGCCCTGAGGCTCTTGACCTCGGATCCGCTCAGGACCATCCCTGCTTCGAAAGTGTCCTCGAAATCATAATCGAAGCGCGCCTTGCGATTGGTTGCGATGGCCTTGATAGTCACGCCTCGGTCAACCGTTGAGATAGTTGGCCGGGTTGACGGGGTTGCCGTTTTCCCGCGTCTCGAAGTGAAGGTGTGCACCAGTCGAAAAGCCGGTGCTGCCAACCCAGCCGACGACGTCGCCGGTCGAAACCGTCTGGCCCGCGGAGACATTGAGGCCGTTTTGGTGGGCATAGAAGGTGGTCAATCCCCCGCCGTGATCGATGACCACTGCGTTCCCGTATCCTCCGAACCACCTGGCCAGGATCACCGTTCCTGCGCCTGCGGCACGGACCGGCGTTCCCGTCGGAGCGGCTATGTCCATGCCGGTGTGCAGCTTGACCACTCCGGTTATCGGATGAACCCGATTGCCGAACGGTGAGGTCAAACGACCGTTGACCGGCCACGAAAGGACACCAGGGTTGGTGCCGCCGGTGCTCTGCCTGGCGTCGATCTCCGCCTTGAGGGCGGCACTGTCCGCTGCCAGGGCGACCATCTCGTTGTCCCAGGCGGCAATGTCTAGGTTGATCGCTGCGATCAGATCTTGCTGTTTGTCCAGCTCTGCGTCCACCTCTACGTGGAGAACATCGAGCGCCGCCTGGTCCTCTTCCACTTCCAGTCGATCTCTGTCGAGGGCAGCAAGGACCTCTTCTTGGAGGGCCTGTTCTTCAGCCAACAATTCTGCCTGCCTGATTTCCTGAATTTCCAATAGTTCGAGAGACCTGAGCAGAGCCTCGGTATCGACGAGAAGGTTTTCGGCGTATTCGAATCCCACCTGGAAGTCGGCCGATCCGTCAACCGCGAACACCGCGCCGCCCAATCCATAGACACCACTGATGTACATGTCTACCGCACGATCCTGCACCGTGCTCCGGGTGTCTCGTTTCTCCAGCTGGGTCGCCGCCAGTTCTGTTGAGAGAATCTCGATTGTCCTGCCTGTCTCGGCGATCACTTCCTCTTGGAGAGCGATATCGGATGCGATCCTGTCGATTTCTGCCTGGGCGGCGTTCAGTTCCGCCCGCAGCACGTCCATGCGGGCTTGAGTTTCGGAAAGTTGGCCGGCGTACACCGAACGACTGTGCTCTGCCGCGTCGATCTGCGCCAACAGATCTCTGATCTCACGATCATTGACCTCGATCTGATCTTGTTCAGAAGCCTGGGCACCGGCCGGGAGGCCCTGATCAAGAAACCCGATCAGCAGAAACAGCCCAGCGGCAACGATGGCGACTACCCCCGCCTTGCGAGTCCCTCTAAGCGTCATCGCAATCAAACCTTCAGGAACCGTCTCAGGCCCAACGAGCTACCGATGAACCCAGCGAAGCCGCCGAATAGGAAGATTGCAACACTCCATCTGAGGAGAAAATCTCCTGAGACCTGCAAGCGGATGAAAAAATCTGTAGAAGTCCCTGACAAGATGTAGTGCCCGAACAAGACCGCCCCAACGGCCAAGGCGCCACCTATCAATCCTTCGATGATGCCCTCGAGGATGAACGGAATCCGGATGAACCAGTTTCCGGCCCCCACCAGCTTCATGATTCCGACCTCCTCCCTCCGAGCATAAATCGCCATGCGGATAGTGTTGGCGATGAGCACCACGGCGGAGGTGGTCAGCAGTACCACGAGGCCGATCCCGATCGCGGATAATGCTCTGGTCACTGAAAGCAGTCGTTCGATTGCCTCGACCTGCACATCGATCTTGCGCACGACCGGCTCGCCGACCAGTCGGAATTGCACGCTCTCGTATAAGTCGACATCCGTCAACTCGATCCGGATCGAGGCGGGAAGAACGTTCGGATCAACCTCGTCGAGTATGGCCGGGTTGTCCGCAAACATTTCTTGGAACTCTTGATACGCCTGCGCCTTGTTGAAATAGTCAGCAGACTTGACCTCGTCGTACGCCAAAATCTGACCCAAAAGATCCGTATGGGCGATGGGGCCGAGGTCATCTTGGAGCCACACGATGATGTGGTTGCCCTGTTGCCATCTGATCGTGTTGAGATTCACCAGTTCGTTGAACACCAGCGCACTGAACGCCAGCGCCAGTGATATGAACACTGCAAGAATCGCTGCACTCACAACGAGGACGTTACGACGAAAGCTGGTCAACGCTTCGCCGAAAAGATACCAGAGCCGAGTCATGCCTTCCCTTCAATGGTCGAGTCGAGGTTGCCCTCGTAGCCGCTCTCCCGTTGATCGCGAACGACACGCCCTCGATCGAGCTGGACGACCCGGCGCTGCATTGCATCGACAATTGCGTGATCGTGGGTGGCCATCATGACCGTGGTCCCGGTTCGGTTGATCCTGTCCAGCAAGCGCATGATCCCTACCGATGTCGCGGGATCGAGATTTCCGGTCGGCTCGTCTGCCAGAAGGATTGGTGGTCGATTGACGAACGCTCTGGCGATTGATACACGCTGCTGCTCACCACCAGACAGCTGGTGCGGGTATCGATCCGCCTTGGTGGACAATCCGACCAATTCGAGCACCTGCTGAACTTGGCGTCTCGCTACGGCTCTCGGTCGGCCGATCACCTCGAGCGCAAACGCGACGTTTTCACCGACTGTCTTGGACGGCAAGAGCTTGAAATCCTGAAATACGGTTCCAACCGAGCGGCGCAGGTACGGTATCTTCCAGTTGGGGAGGGTGGAAATATCTTTGCCTGCGACCCAGATCACACCCTTGGTCAGGCGTTCTTCTCGCAGACACAGGCGGATCAGGGTCGACTTACCCGATCCAGAGGGTCCGACCAGAAACACAAAGGCACCTTTGCGAATGTCGAGATCGACGTCGCGGGCCGCGACGATGCCACCGTCATAGACCTTGGTGACGCCTTCGAGTCGGATCATGTTTCGATGGCCTCTTTGAAGTGTTGGGAATTTCGTCGGTTCGAACCGAGCCGAGAGGCGCACGCCTTCCACCGACCCGATCCACCGTCAGGCAGGATACTTTGACCGTGCCCACTACCCAAAGACCACAGCCACAGCCACAGCTACAGCTACAGCTACAAACGATTGTGCTGGTGCAGGTGGACGCACAACTCCCATGCTGCGACGGAAGGGGCAACAACATCTCCTCCCCCGTCCTGCGACGAAGGAGCTGGACATCTGGGGAGGTGGCGTCGAGTCATTTTTCGACGCCGGAGGGGGCGGTTCCGACCATGAGAACTTGCTCTGAAGTCGACCCCTCTGCCCGCATACTTGCCCGGGTTCGGCACCCCCCTCCGGCGCCAAGGCGCCTCGTCCCTCCAACCACCTCGACTCCGTCGAGGCGGGGGGGACAGATGTGGTTGCCATGAGAACCTGCCGAGCGGAGCCTGGCTGTGGCTGGAGCCGTGGCTGTCGCTTCAGTTGTCCGCGCGCTCTTGGTTCGCGCGGCGCCATTGCAGGTAGGACTCTGAGAATTGGGCCAGCGCTCCGTCGAGTACGCCCTGGACGTTGCCCACTTCTAGGCCGGTGCGGAGGTCCTTGGCCATTTGGTATGGCTGGAGCACGTAAGAACGGATCTGGCGCCCCCATGCGGCTTCATTCTGCTCGCCCCTGATCGAATCGAGTTCGTTCTGTCTTTCTTGTCGAGCCAGATCGGCCAGGCGGGCCTTGAGCATCACCATTGCTTTGGCGCGGTTCTGAATCTGGCTGCGTTCTGCCTGACATTCGACAACCGTGTTGGTGGGAATATGAGTGATGCGTACTGCCGAGTCCGTTGTGTTGACGTGCTGACCACCGGCCCCTTGCGAACGGAAGGTGTCGATCCGCAAATCATCTGAGATGACCTCGATCTCTTCATCCTCGACTTGAGGGATGACGTCGACAGCTGCGAATGACGTGTGGCGGCGAGAGTTCGAATCGAACGGGCTGATCCGAACCAGTCGGTGCACGCCCCGTTCGCCTTCGAACGTTCCGTATGCGTAGTCACCTTCGATGGTCATGGTGACCGATTTGATCCCCGCTTCTTCGCCCTCCGAGTACTGATCGACTTCGAAACTGAAACCGTTCGTTTCCATGAAACGGGTATACATGCGCAGCATCATTTCGGTCCAGTCCTGGGCGTCGACTCCCCCGGCGCCCGCGTGGATGCTGACGATGGCCGTATGGTCGTCGTATTCGCCGAAGTAGAGGGATTCGACCTCCAGGGTGGCCAGTTCGGCTTCGGTTGAAACGAGCTCATCGACAACTTCGGACCGGGCCGCGGTGTCCGTTTCCTCGTCGGCCATCTCGAGGAGCAACTCGGAGTCGTCCAGAGATGTGGACAGTCGGTCGACCTTGCCAATGATGCGTTCGAAGCGGGCCAGGGTCCTGGTGACTTTGGTGGCGTTGTCGGGATCTTCCCAGAGATCAGGGGCGGCGGCCCTTTCTCTCAGTTTCTCGAGTTCGGCGGCTTTGGCTTCGACGTCAAAGGAACCTCCTGGCATCGGACAGGCGGGTGCGGAGATCCGCGATCACCAATTTTGGGTCGTCGACATTCATGACGACCTTGAGCGTAGTTCCACCGAAGAGGCCTTCAGTCGCTACTCGCTTCAATTCAACACATTGACGTATTTCGATATGTCGGATAGAGTGCCAGGCACCACACGAAAAAGGGCCCAAAGTGAACCCAAGACCCGCTCAATACCAGATCGGAAGAGCACACGTC
>CALCCX010000047.1 GCA_937900165.1 uncultured Acidimicrobiia bacterium
TTACTCTCGTTTGTACCATGTTTTGTTCTGCTTTCTCTCGCATCTCGTTCCATACTTCTCTTTTCTTGCTTTTTCGTTCTTGTCACTTTTTTCTCTTCCCTTCTCGCTCTTCCGATCTTCTTCTTTATCTCTTATTTTCTTTTTTTTTTTTTTTTCAAGCAGAAGACGGCATACGAGATATATCAGTGTGACTGGAGTTCAGACGTGTGCTCTTCCGATCTTGGACGTCCTCAACGGGCGCCAGTTCCAGACTGCCGCCGCGATCGGCGAGAGGTTCGCTGAAGTGAACCTCCCGGCGACAGGCGAGACGGTCCGGCATCTGCTGCTTGTTGCTGAGCTGCGCGGCCTGGTGTGCTCTGGGCCGTTGCAGGGTTCGGTGCACACCTACGGGCTTGTCGATGAACTGATTGCACCAACGCCGCCGCTTGACCGAGACGCTGCCGTTCGACAGCTCGTGCACCGGTTCTTTGGTGGTCACGGTCCCGCGTCGGAACACGACCTACGCCGCTGGACCACCTTGACGCTGGCGGAGATCCGCGATGCGCTGGCAGATCTCGACGATGCGCTCCAGAGCGTGACCTGCGATGGCATGACCCTGTGGTTCGACCCCACCCTGGTCGACCGCAGCTCACCACGGCGGCGGGTGGCGCTGTTACCAACCTTTGACGAGGCCTATCTCACCTATCGGAGCGTCAACGTCGCGAGGACACCCGGACATCCACACGGTGATAAACCACATACCTTTGCCGAGGCGGGCGGCGGTGTCGTGATCGTTGACCGTTGCGACGCTGGCTGGTGGAAGCGAACCAATCGGGGGAGCGGAGCAATGGTCATCAGACTTGGGTTGGCGACAAGTCTCGATCCCGAACAACGCCGACTGCTCGCGATCGAGGCCGTCGATCTGGCGGCATTCTTCGGCCGCGACGCGAGTATTGAGTTGGTCGATCCGTGAACTGGGGGTCTGTGGGTCGATGTGCTGTGTCAGGTGGGGCCCGTGTTCTGTGTCTTGTCAGCACCTGAAACTTGGGCCGGTGGTGCAGAGTTGAGGAGTTGTTGGCCGAGTTCTGTCACCGCAGTTGAGACGTCGGAGGGGCTGTCGATGGTGACTTCGGCGAGGGTTGCGAGGATGGCGATGGTGCCGACGATCGAGTTGATGTCTTCGCCGTGGAGGCGGATGGTGCTGCTGGTTTCGGTGGCGGACCAACCTGGATCTCGGTCCTCTCCACTCTCAACCCGCTGACCTACATCGTCGACGCCACCCGAGATCTCTTCGCCGGCGACCTCACCAGGACCGTCCTCAGCGGAACGTTGGCCGCAGTCGGTGTCCTCGTAGCTGGGCTCGCCGTCGGTCTGCGAGCCCTCCGCGCCGACAGCCGCTAGCTCACCCCGCAACGGCTGAGTGCCAGTTCAATCGAGGAGAAGTGGTCGATACTCCAGTGGTGCGACTGCTGCAGCGTTTGTGTAAGTGGGGTGGTCCGATCTGGTCCGCGACTGTTTGGCCGTCACACGGAGCGGATCTCGTCCCGGGGCACCTTCCTACCGGCAATAAGCGCTGATTAGTTGAGATGATCGACGAGACCGACATCGCTCAGGTCGGCTAGGCAGCCGAACTGATAGCGGCCGGCGGTAATCATGTGCAACCCGAGCGCGTCGGACGACAGTGGATCGCCGTGCCCGCTCCATGAGCAGCCGCTGCAACCAAGCGGGGGACACAATCGAGTTCGTGCGCCAAATTCACCGTCTCGACTTCGTCGAGGCTGTGCAGTGGCTGGCCAACAGAACTGGCATCACCATCACCCGCCCGGTTATCAATGAGCGCTCAGAAGCGTTCATAGGTTTGCGATGCGGCGCTGGACTCTCCGTAGGAAGGCCTGCCGGTCTACATCGGTTGCGTTGTCCATGCCGTACATCGAGATCCATCGACTTCTGGCGAGGGGGTGGCACAACGATCTCAGGCCCCGCAGAATGACTCGCTTGCCGGGCTCGCCCTGTAGCGTGTTGATCCACTTGCTCGAACCGTGAGTGGTGACCACTGCCAGGCGCCTGACGTCTCGTAGTAACGGTTGGATGCGCTTGGCCCCTTGCGGGAGGGTGTATGCGACCCCCTCCACCAATACCCGGTCGAACCAGCCTTTCAACATGGCGGGTTGGCTGCCCCACCAGGTCGGGTAGACGAATACGAGGGCCTCGGCGGCCCGTAGAGAGGCGGCCTGCTGAGCGATCTCCGGTTTGGTTTCCGGGCCATCCCGGTGGCGGGCAAGACCATCGCGTGACAGCACCGGATCGAATTCGAGCGCATAGAGATCGGCCAGATCGACCTGGTGACCGGCGCCCTCCAGGGCGTGCACGACTGTGTCACAGAGCGAAGCGCCGAAGCTATCGACGACAGGGTGGGCGAACACGACGTGCACCCTCACAGCTTGGCCAAACGTCGCTCGATCTTTTCCAAGAAGGCGGATCGCTGCTGATCGGTTGTGCCGTCGATCGAATACAGCGGGTGCCAGGTCACCTTGGTCCGCTTGTGACAAACCATACGCAGCGTGCGAGAGATGGTGCGCCGCCCTGCGTCGTTGAAGAATTGCGAGTGGATCCTCGACGAGCCGTACGTGGTGATCCCCTCCAGCCGACGGACATTGGTCAAGCCAGGCTTGGGCCGCCCATCCCCAAGTGTGAACGCGACCCCTGGCACCAGTACCCGGTCCAGCCATCCCTTGAGGATCGCCGGCAGTCCCCACCACCAGGTTGGATATACGAATACGACCGTGTCGGCCGCGGTGAGGAGATCGGCAGAACGCTGCACCTGCGGATCGACGATCGGGGTATCGGATTCGTAGGCCCGCCGCTCCGACTCTGACATGGCGGCCACGAAGCCTTCCTCGTATAGATCGAGCACATCGACGGAATGACCCCCGGTTTCGAGGCCTCTGACGGCCGCGTCTCGCAGGGCTCGACTGAAACCGTCTTGGTTGGGATGGGCGTGAACCACCAGTACTTGCATACGATCACGGTACCGGTTGTTAGCGTCACGGACCATGACGGATCTGGTCTTGGCCAACGCAACGCTCGTCGACGGGCGACGGGTCGACGTGTTCATCAACGACGGCCTGATCGAAAGCGTGGACGCAGCCGACGCGACGGGAGCCACCACGCCGAGCGAGCAGCACAACCTCGGCGGGGCTCTACTGCTACCGGCCTTCGCGGAACCTCACGCCCACCTCGACAAGGCCTTGTCAGGAGACCGGATCACCAACCGAACCGGAGATCTGATGGGGGCGATCGATGCATGGATGGGCGCCCTACCATCGATCACCATTACCGACATGATCGAGCGGGCCAACACGGCCCTGGACATGTACATCGGTAACGGAGTGACCGCCATCCGCACCCACTCCGACATCGGGGAAGGCATCGGCCTGCGATCCGTCGAAGCGCTGACCGAGGTTCGCGACACGAATCGAGCGGACGTCGACATCGAAATCTGCGGGCTGATCATGTACCCGCTGGCCGGCACAGCCGGTTCCTACAACCGCCGTCTGCTCACCGAGGCCATCGATCTGGGACTCGACTTGGTGGGCGGTGTTCCGGCTCTGGACCCGGACCCGGCTGCCAACATCGCGACCACTCTCGACGCAGCCGAGGAGGCAAGTTTGCCGGTCGATCTGCATATCGACGAGACGATTGATCCGGACGTTCTGACCCTCGAGGTCCTCGCCCGTCAGGTGATCGACCGCGGGTTCCCGAACCCGATCACTGCCAGTCACTGCGTATCACTGGGCATGCAGACACCTGCCCGCCAGCGAGAAGTGGCGATGCTTGTGGCCGAAGCAGGCATCTCGGTGATAGCCAACCCCCAGACCAACCTCTTCCTCCAGGGTTGGGGGGTCGAGGCAGCCACGCCAAGAGGCCTCACGGCGATCGAGGCGCTGCACGAAGCGGGGGTGACGGTTGCAGGCGGGGGCGACAATGTGCAGGATCCCTTCAATTTGGTTGGCAGGGCCGACCCTCTCGAAACCGCATCGCTGTTGGTGTCTGCCGGCCACCTCTCACCGATCGAGGCGCTCGCCGCAGTGTCGAGTGAGGCCAGGAGGGTCATGGGGCTGAGCACGACCATCGAGACGGGAAACCCAGCCGATCTTGTGGCCGTCACGGCCCCGTCAACCCAGGCTGCCATCGCGTCCGGCGGCACGGCCAGACGCACCTACAAAGCCGGCCGGCTCACCGGCTCATCCGAGCAGTCGGTGAGACGCTTCCGTGGATAGCCACCTATCCGCCTGCCAAACTGGATACTCATGAGTTTGAGTGCCACGGTGCTCGGCTTCAGCGGAAGCTACGCAGAGCGGGGAGGAGCGTGCAGCGGATACCTCGTGGAATCGAGCGAGGCCCGATTCTGGGTCGATTGTGGGGCAGGCACCCTCGCCAACCTTCAGAAACACATCGACCTGACCGATCTGGACGCGATATTCGTGAGCCATCACCATCCTGATCACTTTTCAGAGCTGCCCATCGTCTACAACGCCTTCAAGTGGTACCTGGACACGACCGGCGTGCCTGTTTACGCCCCTGCATCGGTCGTGGACATGGCCGACATGATCACCGGCAACTCCACTGCTGATGTCTTTGAATGGCACGTCATGACGGACGGCGATCGGATCGAGGTCGCTGACGCCGAGATCCAGTTCTCCCGCACAGAACACACGGTCGAAAACCTCGCCATGCGGATTCGGGTCGAGGATCGCACGATGGTCTACACGGGCGACACGGGGCCCGGCTGGGATCTCGCGGCGTTTGCACTCGGGGCGGATTTCCTGGTCGGCGAGGCGACCATGCTCACCAGCCAGGAACACCCTGACATCCCGCATATCAGCAGTCGACAACTCGGTGAACGGGCTGCGGAGGCGGGTGTCGGCCGCCTGCTCCCCACCCACATCATGCCAGGCAACGACCCTGCTGAACATGTGTCCGAGGCGGCCGCGGCCTTCGGCGGGAGAACCGAACTTCCGGCGATCGGCAGCCGCTTCGAAATTTGACCAACACCGCAGCTACGCTTTCGTAGCGTTGGTCGTGGTTGAGAGAGGTGGCAGGTTGGAAAACGCGATGGCTGACACACGACACGATGCCGTGGACACCTCCGCGCCTGTGCTCCAGTTCCGGGGCGTAACCAAGGTATTCCCCGACGGAACCCACGCCCTGAGCGACATAACCTTCGATGTCAGGAGAGGCGAATTCGTCAGCATTGTAGGACCTTCTGGTTGTGGAAAGTCAACGATCCTGCGGATCGCATCTGGATTGCTGCCAGCGTCTCGAGGGGATGTCAACCTAGCGGACGACAACATCGGCTACGTGTTCCAGGACGCCACCTTGCTGCCTTGGCGAACCGTGCGAAAGAACGTCGAACTTTTTGGTGAGCTCCACAAAGTCGACAAGGAAGAACTTACTCGCATCGCCCAAGACGCGATCGACCTGGTCGGACTGACCGATTTCGAGGATCATCATCCACGCCGTCTCTCCGGCGGCATGAAGATGCGCGTCTCGCTCGCCCGATCACTGACTCTCAACCCTGGTCTCTTTCTCTTCGACGAACCGTTTGGCGCCTTGGACGAGATCACCAGAGAACGCCTGAATGAAGAATTGCTCAACCTCTTCCTGTCGGAGAACTTCGGAGCCGTGTTCATTACCCATTCGCTATACGAGGCGGTTTATCTGTCGACCCGCGTCATCGCGATGTCTCCGAGGCCTGGCCGTCTGATTCAGGAGTTCGAGGTTCCGTTCAAGTATCCAAGACGGCCGGAACTACGTTTCGAGCCGGAGTTTGCCGAGTTGACCGGCAGGGTGTCTGCTGCCCTCAGGGGAGGCTCACAATGACCAGCGAAGAAAAGCTTCTCGAGGCCCGCCCAACGATCATCCAGTCCGAGAAGGGGGGAACATCTATCCCCCAGCCGGAGGCCGATCAGGGTCGGCTCGCCCGGACCTTGGTAACGGCTGCTGCACCCGCCGGATTCTTCGTACTCTTCATGGCGGGCTGGTATCTCGTCAGCTACGTCATCATGACACCGCGCAGACGTTTCCTGATGCCGCCGCCCCACGAAATCATTGCCGAAGGGTTCGGTAAATCGGACAACCTCATCCAGATCCTCACAGGTCTCTGGCAGACCACCAGAGTCGCCTTTCTTGGACTGGTAATTGCCATAGCAATTGGCCTGGTCCTCGCAACGCTGATGAGCCAAGCACGGTGGATTGAAAACTCCGTCTACCCATATGCAGTGGTGCTCCAAACGGTTCCCATCATCGCTCTCGTGCCACTCATTGGGCTCTGGTTCGACTACAACTTCCAGGCCAGGGTCATCGTAAGCGTGATCATTTCGCTGTTTCCCATCATCACGAACACCTTATTCGGACTCAGGTCTGCCGATTCATCCCACCATGACCTTTTTACGCTGCACGGCGCGACCCGGATGACCAGGCTGCGCAAACTCATGATTCCGGGGTCGGTACCTGCAATGTTCACAGGGTTCCGCATCTCCGCAGGCCTGTCTGTCATCGGCGCGATCGTTAGCGATTTCTTCTTCCGCCAAGGCGCCCCTGGCATCGGCAGGCTCCTCGACATCTACAGACTCAACATCCAGATGGAAATGCTCTATGTCGCGATCTTCTGGTCTTCGATGCTGGGTGTCGTCATGTTCTGGGGATTCGGAATGGCTGGCAACCTTCTCACCAGGAAGTGGCACGACGCATCGCTCGCCGGCGGGTAGGCATCGATAGGCCGCCTGCGCCATCGATTCTCGCGATGTGGTAAACAATGCCCTTCGATTCGGCCCCTTTGGTGGGCTGAGCCGGGTAGTGCGATCTCACCAATTCTGGAGGAGGCCAACGCAATGCGAGCTTTTGGTAAATCGAACAGGCGGAAACTAACGGCGATCGCCATCGGGTTCGCCCTGGTAGCCGCTGCCTGCGGTGGAGGTGACGAGGACACCGCCACGACACAGGCACCGGCCGGGTCGACCGCAGCGGCGACCCCGGTTTGTCCTGCCAACATCGTGATCCAGTCCGACTGGTTCCCTGAAGCCGAACACGGCATGGCGTACAACCTCATCGGTGCAGACGGCGAACAGGACACTTCAAACGGTGTCTATTCAGGGCCACTTCAGGCAAAATATGCTGACCGATTCCCGACCGGCGAAGTGCCGAATATCGAGATACGGGCCGGGGGACCATTCCTGGGTGATCAGCTTGTCACCCAGATTTCGTTTCTGGACGACGACATCACGTTTGCGTTCCAATCAAACGACCAGGGGATTCAGTTCTCCCAGGACTTCCCGATGTTGGCCGTGATGGCGCCCCTTGAGATCAATCCCCAGGTCTTACTGTTCGATCCAGACGAGTACGACTTCACCAGTATCAGTGAGGTCGGCGATTCTGACGCAACGGTCCTGGCCTTTTCGGACCAGTCGACTTGGGTCAAGTTCTTCGTAGGGACGGGCCAGATCCGCCAAGAACAACTGGACCCGTCGTATTCGGGAAGCCCAGCTCGTTTCATCACCGAAGACAACATCATGAGCCAGGCCTTCGTGTCCAATGAGGTCTACAAGTACGAGAATGTTTTCGAAGGCTGGCAAAAGCCAATCGGTTGGCTCCTGATGCACGATTCTGGATATGAGATCTATTCCCAGCCGATGGCGATCAGGGCCGACCGAAAAGCCGAGCTGGACGAGTGTCTGAGGGTGATGGTTCCCATCTTCCAGCAGGCCGCGATCGACTACATCACAACCGATTGGGGTCCGGTAAACGAGATGCTGACCACCTACGTGACCGACATGGCCAGCTTCTGGTTGCTCGATGAGGGTGTCAACACATCTGCGGTCGAGATCATGCTCGATCTTGGCATTGTCGGAAACGGCCCGGATTCGACCCTGGGCAACTTCGACCTTGACAGGGTGCAGCGAACCATCGACCAGCTTCTGCCGATTTTCGAAGCAGACGGGCTGGACAGCTTCAATCCCGAGCTGACGGCCGAGGATCTCGTGACCAACGAGTACATAGACGAGAGCATCGGCCTGGACGGCTGATCGAAGTCAATGGACAGCGTTGGAGGCCTGTAGATGAAGACCGGAGTGTTCCTGTTCGGCGGCGTCGAGATGGACGATGCGGGAGCTGGACCGCCAGATCCGACTGACCGCCGCTACTCGGCCGATGTCATGTGGAAGACCACCGAGCGACTCCTGGATATGGGGGTCGCCGCCGACCGGCTCGGCTACGACTCCTTTTGGCTGACCGAACACCACTTTCAATACGAAGGATACGAAGTCGTCCCCAACGGGATCATCATCGGGACCGCGTTGGCCGAACGTACCGAGAAGATCCGAATCGGGTCGATGTTCAACATCGTCGGACAGTGGCATCCGCTGCGTTTGGCCGAGGACTTCGCCACGTTGCACAACCTGAGTGGAGGACGGGGCATCCTCGGAATTGGACGAGGCACCGTGCCGAGGGAAGCCGAGAATCTGGGTACCAAGGTCGGTTCGTTCGACAACCCGGACGCGGTCGCCGCCGACGAGTACAACCGCAAGCAGTTCAACGAATCAATCGAAGTCATTCTGGCCGCTCTGCGCGATGAGGCCTTCTCATACGAAGGCGACGTTTACACCTTCCCTGTGCCAGGCATCCCAGATCGGGGCGGCTTCGTCGAGAAACTGACGCTGGTCCCCCAGCCGATCCATCCCTTCGAGGTCTGGCAGCCGATCACCCGTCCGCCAGCCCTCGAGTACGTACCCAAGATGGGATTCAATGCAACGTTCTGGCTCCGCCACCATTCCTACATCAAGGAATGGTGGGAAAAGTACGCGGAGCTGTGGGCCGAGCATCAGGGCAGAGATCTAGGCCGCGGTGAAAACCGAAACCTCGTCTTGAGCGTGTGCATAGACGACACAAGGGAAAAGGCCATCGAGTCGGTGCGAGCCGGCCACGATGAGTTTTGGAAATTCTTGGCCCCCTATGGTTGGAGCCGCGGCTACATGGGCCAGGACGGGTCGCCGGTGGAGGCTGGCATGGTCCCAAGCTTGGAGGATTCTTTGGAAAACCGCACCTGGCTGGTCGGTTCGGCAGATGACGTGATCGAGGGAATCAACTTCTACAAGGAATCGATCGGTCTGGAAGATCTCATCATCTTCCCGAATATGCCCGGCGACGCATACTCCAAGACCGAGGAGCAGATGGTTCGGATGGCCGAAGAGGTCCTTCCGTACGTGTAACTGTCCGCGAGTTTGCGAAGCAAACTCGGTTAGGTTTGGCCCCCCAGGGCCAAACCGGCGCGTACGATGGGCAGATGGATCGGGAACGGGAGCTGGCGCCGGGTGTAGAACCCGAGCGAGGTTCTGGCGAAATCGCTGGGCGGCTGGACCGACTGAACGCCGAGCAGGCCGAGGATGTGATGCGCCGCGCCATCGAGCTCACAGACGAAGAAGACGACGTCTACGAGTACGGGCAGATGGACTCTGAGACTCTCGAACAGGTTGCTGGAGAGCTGGGGATCCCGGCCCGCCACGTGCGCAAGGCGATGGCCGAGCAGAGGGCCAGTCGTCACAGCCTGGATGAGGAGACCTCCTGGTTCGAGCGCCTTTTCGGAATCGTCGACCTCGACGAGGCGGTCATCATCGAAGGCCAGGCAGTGGATATCGAAAGGGCCGTTGAGACCTGGATGAAGACCCACGAGGGCCTGCGCTTGAAGCGGCGGACTAGGCACGGCGCCATCTGGGCCAAGGACGATCGCCCGTTGGCCGCCATCCGGATGGGGCTGGGCATCACCCACGGGACCAAGTCGCTGCGCTCAACAGGCGATATCGAACACACGCTGCGGAGTGTCAACGAAAACGAACATCTCCTGTCGATCGCTGCATCGAAGAATCGACTTCGGCTGGCCGCCATCCTGTCTCTGGTCGGTGCCGGAATACTATCGGTCAGCACCGTCATCGCCGCCGCATTCGGCCCATTGGGTGATCTGAGGATTCCCGGGCTCGCCGGGAGTCTGGTCTTTGCCGCGGGGCTCACCACCATAGCGGTCGCAGGGGTGAGGAGCTGGGCGTCCAAGATTCGCACCGCAGTGGAGCGCGCCGTTGACGCCGTGGTCGCTCCAGATCGTTCTGGCCTCTATGACACATTCCCCGGAAGGCTTGGAAATATGTTGAAGTCGTGGGGATTGTTTTCCAACCGACACGACCGTCGCCATTGACAACTGGCCTCTGCATGCGTGCAATCGCTGTAGCGTTAGGCCATGAGCGACTTCTACGACAAGGTGCTGCGCCTGAGGGCGTTGCGTGAATACCAGGACCGGGCCATTGACGAGGAAGACCTCGGTCGAATTCTCGAGGCCGCCCGCTGGACGGGAAGCTCGAAGAATCTACAGAACTGGTCTTTCGTCGTGGTGCGGGACCCGGATCAGAAAGCCAAGTTGGCCGATTGCGGCGACTTCACCGACCCAATCCGCCGGGCCCCAGAGATCGGAAGAGCGTCGTGTAGGGAAAGAGTGTAGATCTCGGTGGTCGCCGTATCATCAAAAAAAAAAAAAATAATATGACACTCAAATCTTTCCTACGACGCTGATAACATGATTGTCCAGTTGTATGATCGATATCATGCTGCGGTACACCTAT
>CALCCX010000048.1 GCA_937900165.1 uncultured Acidimicrobiia bacterium
CTGGCCAACGCGCAGACGGTCGGCTTCAAACGGGACCTGACCGCGTTCAGCCAGCGATTGCCCGAATCGCAGGAAAAGCCCTCCAACTTCGATCTGTCCAACGATCTGCTCGACAAGCTCGGCGGTGGATTGACCGTCCACCCCACCCTCACCGATTTCTCCGCCGGCACCCTCCAACACACCAACAACCCCCTCGATGTCGCCCTCGACGGCCGCGGCTTTTTCACCGTGCAGAACAAGTTGCCCGACGGCACCGTCACCACCGCCCTTACCCGTGACGGGCGATTCACCCTCACCGATGGCGGCCGATTAATCACCACCGTCGGCAGTCACGCCGTGCTCGACGCGTCGAACCAGCCCATCCGCCTCGATCCGACCGCGGCAGTGACCATCGACCCAACCGGCCAGCTCCGGCAAAAAGGTCAGATCGTCGGTCGCATGCGAATCGCCACCGTCGATACGCACCAGTCCCTCCACCATCTGGGCCAGGGGTTGTACCAGGCCCCCGCGAACCTGCGGACGGACAACTTCCAGGGCCGCGTCAAACAGGGATTCGTCGAACAGTCGAACGTCGATCCGGTGCGGGCGATGGTGAACCTGATCCAGACCAGCCGGGCCATCAACGACAACGCCACCCTGATCCGATACGAGGATTCGTTGATGGACAAAGCTGTCAACGTCCTTGGAAGAGTCGCCTGAAACTAAAAGTCGGAAATCGAGCACCCCATGGCCATCACCGCACTCCATACCGCCGCGACCGGAATGAACGCGATCTCCACGCAGATCGACGTCATCGCCAACAACCTGGCCAACGTCAACACCACCGGGTTCAAAGGCTCACGCGTCAACTTTGAAGACCTGCTCTACCAGACCCAGGCCCAGCCCGGAACGGAAAACGCCAACGGCGATCAACGCCCCGCCGGCGTGCAGGTCGGCCTCGGCGTCCGCGTGTCGGCGCTCGGCGAACAGAAGCCGCAGAATCGCCGCAATCAACAGTGCGAGGCCGGCGACCAGCAGCCAGGCAAAGAATTCGGCTCGGAACTTTCGAGACGATGCCTCTGATTGCACGATGAATGCCAACGCTGCGAGTAGGACCGCGGCCAGGGTTGTGATGCCGGCCTGGGCGGTCGGCGACTCTTTGGCATGACGGGCGGCGAGCACGATCAGTACCAGACCCGTTACTGCGAGAGTGACAAAAAGCACTGCCCGCAGGCCTTGCACCGTCAGCAAGAAGCCAAGCTCGGTCTGTGATTCGGAATCGATCGCAGTGCCGGAGACCACACCGAGAATCATCGCCCCCACGCCGAGGGCGAGGTTGCGAATGATCTTCGGGTTTCCGGATTTGGTAGGCGCACCGCTGTTGGCGGATGGTTCGTAGCGCCAACGCCCGACGCCGATCAGCGAGGCGATGGTGCCGATGGCAAGAACAATCGACCAAAGCCAGTTGGCACCAGTGCCATCGGTGGCGGTCAGAGCGATGACGCCGGAGGCGGCCACCGCCGCCCCAATCAGCGCCAGGACGAGGCCGGACGATTCGAGGGCACGCCGACGTTTGAAAGTCTGCTCCAGCAGACCGAGCACGATGGCGGCGCCGCCGAGCAGTAGGAGCACGGCGTATACGACGTCGCGACCGCCGAGGAATGAGTCCCAGACCTGGTTGTTGCGGGTCCATTCCGCGCCGAAGATGTTGTCCCAGAATTCGAAATCTGGGGCTGCATCCAGGCCCTCGACGATTACCTTGTCGGTGAATAGTTTGGCGAACCCGAGTTTGGCGCCCTTCAGGATGAAGAACGTACCGAGGGTGACGATGAAGCTAGGCAGGGCCGTCTTTTCGACCAGTGTCCCGTTGCCCCATCCGATGCCCATGGCGAACGCGAACGTGATCGGGATTCCGATGAATAGTGGAAGACCGGCTCCACCGAATTCGCCCGCCTCCTTGGCCAGCAATACCACCAGCATGCCGGAGGCGCCGATCATTGCGCCGGAGGACAGGTCGAACTCGCCACCGACCATCAACATCGCCACCGCGATCGCCATGATCCCGAGCACCGAAGCCACATCGAGCACGTTGTTCGTTCCTGCCACGGTGCCGAACACGTCGCTAACCGCCCAGAAGAACACCCAGATCCCGACCGTACCGATCAACGCCCCGATCTCCGGCCTGGTCAGTAGTCGTTGGATCGGGCCGCGATAGGAGAGGCGCTCGTCCGGCTCCGGAGTCTCCTCGGGTGCGGTCGGCGTGTCAGTGGGAGCGGTCACGAGGGTTTCTCTCCGCTCCAGCGAACGCATTCTGCCGCCACCATTTACCCTGCCTCCTCGGTCCCTGCGGACACTGTATCCATGAGTACCGTTGTCTATCTATCAAAAGGGGCCGATGCTTTCACATCGGCCCCTTTCTCATTTGGTCATTGATCTAGCGGATTTCGATCAGCGGGTACCGGCCTCCACCAGTGCCTTGACTTCGGCCACGTTGGCGCCGTCGACAAAACCTGGACCGGTGAGCACCGGCAGACCACCGCCGACCGTGTTCTGGTTGGTCACGTTCAGGTAGAGGAACATGATGGCCAGATAGCCCTGCAGGTACTGCTGCTGGTCGACTGTGAAGTCGACGTTGCCTGCTTCGATTTCCTGGATGATGTCCGTTGAGATGTCGAACCCACCGATGAACAGAGATCGGAAGAGCGTCGTGTAGGGAAAGAGTGTAGATCTCGGTGGTCGCCGTATCATTAAAAAAAAAAAAAATGAAAAAACACGATAGAAAGCCAGAATGATAGACATATAAGACGTGAACATAATGAGAAGTACGATATATCAAATAGAGTACACGCGTCGACAAGCACTAAGTACG
>CALCCX010000049.1 GCA_937900165.1 uncultured Acidimicrobiia bacterium
TCGTTCGTTTGCGTTGTTGTAGCTTTTTAAATTCTTCATATTTTTTTACTTCTTCTTTTTCTTTCTTTTTTTTTTTTTTTTTAATGATACGGCGACCACCGAGATCTACACTCTTTCCCTACACGACGCTCTTCCGATCTCTGGCGGATGGCCCCTTTCGGAGGTCGGTGATCCGGAGATCATGGAGCCGGTCGAGGAATCGCTCCGGGAACTCGGCGTCCATATGCACATGCAAACGACTGTCGAAGGCTTTCTGGGTGAAGGCACGGTGAATGCCGTGGCGACCTCAAATGGAGATCTCCCGGCGGATGTCGTGGTAGTCGCCACCCACAAGACTCCAAACACCGAACTTGCGACGGCGGCCGGCATCAAGACAGGCTCAACCGGCGGCATCGTTGTTGACGATGGCATGGCAACATCGGCCAAGAACGTGTGGGCGGCAGGCGACTGTGTCGAGATCCCGCATGGGCTGACCAAGGTTCCAATCAATGGGCTCTCCGGCAGCCACGCCTACTCGCAAGGCAAGACCGCGGGGGTCAACGCAGGTGGGGGCGAACGCGCTTATCAGGCTGTCCAGGTTCCTTGGGGAATGGTGGCGGGGACTTGGACAATTGGCGGTGTTTCATTCGGGGAGACACTGGCCACCGCTCTCGGTATCCCGCACATCGTCGGCATGGCAGATGGCATCTCAAAAGCGCGTTACTACCCGGGCTGGTCTCGGATTCGGGTCAAGCTGCTGGTGGACCCCAAGACCAGGACTCTGGTTGGAGGTCAGATGGTCGGTGTCGAAGGCATCAAGGAGCGAGCAGACTTCCTGGCCATGGCGATGCGGGCCAGCATCCCAATCGACGACATCGCATGGATGGAAAACGTCTACTCGCCTCCCATTGGTGCCTTGAACGAACCGATGGCCCTGGCTGCCCAAAACGCCCTAGGGAAGCTCTGATCAGGCCATGAAATTCTTCTTCTGGCTGCGCAGCAATGCCGAGCACTATCTGCTGGAGGCTGCGCAGGTGGACATGGCGAAGAAGTACCGGGGTGGCTCCGGACCACTACAACCAAAGAGCGTCGGCGCGTTTTTCTGGCGTCGTGTTTTCGTACCGATCTACCGGCTGCTGCCGTGGTCGCTCCGAGGCACGATCATGCGCGCCATGCCTGGCAGTCACCGCCGTTCTTGGGAAAGGAGGGAGCCCAAGTAGATCAACACGAATCCACTGGATGTGGGGACTTGGCGGGTGGAACCCGTCGGTCTTCGCACACAACAAACGGCGGGGCGGTCAAAAGAGGTCCGCCGCCGACGAGACACCTCGTCTTCGAGGCTGAAGGTGCGGCTGAGACGACAAGGCTGAGGCAGTAAGGAGCCCACATGGCAGAATTTGCAAGCGAGCGGGTACAGCCCGGAGACGCCATCGTCGACTATGAACAAAAGGTCTTTCCCGATATCCAGGCGGAAGAGGGCGAACAGGCATGGGTGTTCATGCATACCGTGCCCTTCGAGGGTTCGGTCGGCCTTGTCAACATGCTGACCACCACGAGGATCAATCGCAAGGGTTTTGACACCCACCTCGTTTTGTACGGACCGGGCTCGCTGATGGCGTCGGCCTCCCGAGGTTTCCCCAAGGTAGGCGACGAGGCGTTTCCCGGCGCCATGGCCTACAACCGGCAAATCCAGACGATGCTCGACGAAGGTGTCAGTGTCTACGCGTGTCGATTCTCAGCAGCGATGCTCTACGGCATGCGGGAGGCTGACATGATGGAGGGCGTGCAGCCGATCAATCCGCTCGATGTGTTGGATGCAACACTCACGGCCTATCGTGCCAAGGCACTGGTTCTGGCCACCTGGACGTTGTAGCCCCAATTTCGGACAAACCACCGGAGTGATAATGGATATCGACACGCTGCTTGCACAATGGCGGGTGTCCGAGACGAAGCTGTATCCGATGGTCGTGGTCAGCCCGCACCAGTACGAGGCCAACCTCAGTCTGGTGCGGGCCATGACCGACGATCTGGCAGACGTCACAACCGCCCAAGATCTGATCGAAGCGTACGAGCATCGACTAGACAGACTGGCGACCGCTGTCCGCCGCTTGGGAGCAGCGGCTCCGCCCTCTGCGGTGGCTCCGCTGGTAATTGACGCCGCGTTCCAGGGGCGTTATCGAGAGCTCCCCTCCGAGATACAGCAAGCGACTGCTGTCCGTCAGATCGCCGAGGCCGGAAAGGGACCCGCATGGGTGCTTATCGGAGAAGCCGGAGACGACGGCCCAGATGCTGCGACTGGATTTCGGCGAATTGAAATGCGGGTGCCGGACGGGCTTGGAATGCACACGTACGTGGATATTGATGCGACCACCTTCTTGCCCCTTTACGGCATCGAAGTCCTTCAGCTCGACCCTACGACTGGAGAACATGCCGAAGGACAAGCCCGTCCGGAGCGCACCGAGTTCGCTGATCGCCAGGTCTGGCTCACCGCCATCGCTGAGTTCAAGGGCCGACCTCACCAGGCGTAGGGGCTCGCCGACATGGCCACCGGGCCCTCGAGCCCAATTCCTCTTAGCCTGGATCCACCGCACGGATCGGCTCCAGGCTAAACCGGGCTTCTAGTTGTTCTTATCCGATCGTAGATCCGACGGTGGTCAGACGCGGCGCGAGCCCATGTGAAGCGCTTGGCCACATCGCGGCCGCCCGTCGTGAGCCGAATGCGCGTATCCCTGTCCTCCATGATCCGTCGCATCGCTGAGGCGAGGCGGACATGGTCGCCAGGCGGCACCAGAATCGCCGTTTCATTGTCCGTCAGGTACTCGCGGAAGACGGGAATGTCGGTTGCTATCAACGGCAATCCAACGGCAAGTGCCTCCATTGCGACCAGGCCCCAACCCTCCTTGACCGAAGGGAACACGAAGGCGTCAGCCGAGTGATACCAATCCGCCAGCAACCGATCCGAAATGGTGCCCAACTGCACGATGTCGTGCTCCATCGAAACGCCCAGTTCTTCGGCTCGCCTGAAAGCGGCAGTGCGGTATGGCGTGTGGTCTTGAAAAGAATGGCCCCCAACGATGGCGAGGAGGGGTGAGACCTCAATCGAGGCCTTCAATACCGCCAGCGCTTCGATCATCTCGATAGTGCCCTTGCGGGGCTCAATGCCTCCGACAGTCAAGAACAGGAATCTCGAGTCTGCCCCGATTGAGGCCCGCAGGCCGGCACGATCGAGATCGGTGGCCGGTGCCAGATTGGCGGTGTTGACCCCGTTGTATATGACTGAGGCTTCGAGCCCGAATTCGTCCATCAGGCGTCCCTGCCACTCTCGACTGACCACTATCAATTCGTCCGGTTCGATGATTGCCTGGCGCTGGCATTCGATGAGCGCCTCAGTTGTAAAGTCGTCGACGTGGTGGACAGTCCTCACGACGGACGGCCGGTGCGGGTCGTGTGTCGCCAACTCGTCTCTGACGCGTGCTGCGGCTCGTGCCGCAATGCAGTCCTGAGTATGAAGAATCGGGAAGTCCGACAACAGGGGCCTTAGGCCATCCGCCAAGGCATCGACGGACTTGAACACCCGCTCGTCGAGGGTGTCTGCCCATTCTGGAGCCGGAATGAACGTCGTCGGCACCTTCGTCTCGCGGAAGAATCCGACTTTGGGATTACCGAGGGCGATGATGTGGACCGCCACTCCGTCCTCGAGGAGCGCTTGGGCCAGCTCGAGGGTATGGACCACTCCACCCCGCGGTTTGGTCGAGTAGGTGACCAGGGCAACAGTCATCAGGTGCCCGTGGCCCCTGCCGAGCCCTCACGACTGGAGCCGAGTCGCATCTCACGTCCTCGGCACGCTTTGCCCTTCACCGATTCCTCCGAAACTCGCTTATCTCCGGCCGGCGGGTGGCGATGGCGATGGCCGTCAATGCAGCGCGAGCATTGGTCGGAGCCACGATGCAGCCCACTTCTTCGAGCTTGGCGCGCTGGCTCACGATACCTTGAGGATCAGAATCGGTGCCAAGGACGTAGGCCACGACTTGGGGACCACCTTCGATCGCCATCACGTTGGCGCATGCGGTCGCAAGCTGGCCGGCCGGATCGTCGTGGCTCCCGTACCCCAAGACGACATCGATCAGGATCACCGCGGTGTCGTCCATTGCTCCCTCGGCCTGAATCAGCTCGATTCGGGCGGCCGGATCAATCATCGGGTGCGGTCGCCCCCTCGTGTATTCTTCCTCGCCGAGATCGAGGCAAACGTGGGAGTCTGGCTTGGCGGATTCGAGCGCCAGGTCTGACCGGAGGGGGGTATTCGAGTAGACGTCCAAGCCCTGTTCGGCGATGAGGGTCATGGATTCGAAGCAGAGCGTTCCGCCCGAAAACAGGCCCCGGACAGCCTTTCGCGAATCATCAACTTCAGCTATGGCTCGGACAGCTTGATCGAAGAGCCCTGCGCTGTCGGGAACGAAAGGAGCTCCGAGCGCTGACGTCACCGCAATGACTCCCTCTTCGAGGTCTGTGGCCAACCTGACGTGGGGAGCCACGTCGATCGGTTGATCCAGGCCGATGAGTACCGCGACAATCGGTTTGGCACCTGTTCGGTTGAGCAGCCGTTTCGACACGGTGGGTGACGGCGGTTTGGACACCACCAGAATTGCCTCCGTCTTTGGATCGTCCTCGAAGCTCTGGATGGCCAATTCTGTCATCACTCCACCCACCTCCTCTGAGAGATCCCGACCGCCGACACCGATAACCTGGGAGACGCCAAGGCCGGCACGATCGATCAGGCTCATCACTTCCTGAGCGCCTGTCCCCGCGGCCGCGACAACCCCTATCGATCCTCCTCGGACCACGTTGGCGAATCCGAGGCCGACTCCGTCGATCATGGCTGTGCCGGCACCCGGACCCATCAAGAACAGTGAGCGCTCGGCGGCTCGCCGTTTCAATTCGATCTCGTCATCAAGCGCCACGTTGTCGCTGAACAGCAGGACATCCATGGACGCACCGATTGCTTTGTGAGCCTCAAGAGCGGCATAGGCGCCGCCTACCGAGATGACAGCCAGGTTGGGCGGCTTCGCCAGACCCATGGTCTCGGTGAGGCTCCGGATCGAGAATTGTTCGTTCGCAGATTCGGCTGCCGGCTTCGCATTGAACATCATCTGTTCGGCGTTGGAGAAGGCCCGGTCGGCGTCGCCTCCTCTAGCCGCCATGACCAGGTCGTTGGCGGTCAAGCCGCTCAGGGTTGCCGAGTCGAAGCCTTCCTCGATCAGGACCTCGATGTTGGCCGGTGTCCCGGTCACGACTGTCCCCCACTGGATTCCCGGAGTATCGAGGAGAGCTCGCGAGGCGGCGAGAAGTTTGACGGAGTCGAGGTATTTGTTCCGATAACTCCGGATGCTGGTTTGGCTCATAGAGCGTTGCCTCTGATCACTCGAGTTCCTGAGTTGCCATCAAGCGCTGCCCCCAGTTGACCACCAGAAGTAATGACGACGAATTCTCCCCCAGCATTGATGAAGTCGATCGCCGACTCGACCTTGGGGCCCATGCTTCCGACTGGGAACTCCTGATTCTCCAGGTACCGAGCCGCCTCATCAGTGGTCATCTCGTGGACGGGCCGTTCGTCACGGGTCCCATAACCTAGATAAACATGGTCCACTCCGGTGACCAACGCGAGCACATCTGCCTTGACCTCTCCTGCAATCAACACGGCTACACGATCTTTGTCAACGACGGCATCCACGCCTCGGAGTTCACCCGACGCCACGGCGATGGGTATTCCACCGCCACCACCGGCGACCACAAGGTACCCGCTATCGACCAGCGACTTGATCGCGGCCGCCTCCAGCACCCCCTGGGGCCTAGGCGAAGGAACGAGTCGGCGATTGCCCCGTCCTGAATCTTTGGCGACAGTCCAACCTAGTGATCGAGCCCTGTTCTCTGCGTCATCATCGAGAAACGGCCCGATCGGCTTGGTCGGATTCGAAAATGCTTCATCATCCAAATCAACCAAGGTATGGGTTACGATCGCCGCTAGTCGGTCTCTGTGGCAAGGTAGCTGTTCCCAAAGAGCTCTGACGATGAGGCTACCCATGTACCCTTGGGTCATCGCCCCGACGAGATCCAACGGCATGATGGGCACGATATGCCGTGCAGCTTGCTGCTGTAAGGCCAGATTGCCGACTTGAGGGCCGTTCCCATGGGTCACGACGATCCGATGACCTTTGGTCGCAACTTCGCCAACAGCGGCTGCCATGCCTATAGCGTTGGCTGCCTGTTCTTCGGCGGTTCCAGACTCACCTGGCTGAATCAGTGCATTGCCTCCGAGGGCGACGACGATGGTGCTCATAACGACGATCCACGCCACCCGCGAGTCAATCGGCGGGCTGGGTTGACACCAGGTTCGGCCAAGAATGAGCCGTTGGGCGCAGAGCCGTGAGCAGCAGCCTTGGAGCAGGCGCCGACAGAGGTACCCACCAAGGCGATCGAGAGTCCATGAAAGGTCACAGAATATTGAGGATAGTGGACGCATAGCCCGAGCACCAGGAGCGACGGTTACCTAGAACTTACGTGGCCGATACGGAAAATCTCGGCGTACTCGGAGCCGGCGGGACGTAAGGACCTTGCCGCGCCCTCCACTGTCGATGTATATAGTGTGTCAGATAGAAGATGGACGTTGCCGAAAGTAAACGCCGGACCGGGGCAATCTCGAGGACTAGGCGACATTCGGCGTAGATCAGGTCACGAAATTGAAGCGGGCACGTGACATGGCGAACCAAGGGAGAGTGAGCGATGAGTTCCCCAAAGGTGACCAGAAGGGTGATTGACGGGCATAGCCACATCGGTGCAATGGAACCCTGGCAGTTCTACGATCTCAAGGAACCGGTCACCCCAACCGTATACGACTTCCCGGATACCGCCGCCTACCTCAAACAGCTCGACAGCGTCGGAGCAGAACGCGGGCTCGTGATTCCCAACTACGGCATTCCGGTGCAGTCCCAACCGTTTTCGCTCAACGGAGTCATGCTTGACGCCGTCACCTCGAGCGATCGCCTCGCCGGAGCGCTGTGGGTCTCATTCCTTCCTCAAAACAAAGAGATGACGATGGAGTCGCTCGCTCACGCAGGTGAGCAGCGAGTTGTTGCGCTGAAGACCACCTTCCTACTTGGAGGAAACCCGAATCCCAATGAATGGGACGACGAAACTCGTGAGGTTGCCAACGCTTGCTTCGACGCTGCTGAGGAACACGACCTCGTGTTTCACTTTCATACCAGCCCTGGCGGTGCTTCGGATCTCAACAATTTCATCCCACTGATCGAGCAGTACGGCAAACGGATCAAGATCTACCTCGTTCATTTCGGCGGCGGTGTCAGTGGCCACATCAGGCTGGTCCCCAAGTTCCTCGATTGGGTCGAAGAGGGATACAAGGTTTACGCGGACACGACGTGGACCGTAGGTTTCGGGACACGCTGGCTCCTCGACGAGATCGAAAAGCGAGGGGTGGGCGAGGATCGGGTGATCTTTGCGTCAGACGAACCGTGGAGCGATTTCTGGGGCGAGTACTGGAAGATCGAGGGTGCCAACGTAAGCGAAGAACTCAAGAATCGTGTGTTCTATCAGAACTTCGAGGATCTCTATGGCTCAGCCTGGTAACGGGTCCGCTCTCCGGCCCGAACTAGGGCCACTCATCGCAGACATACAGAGCCGCGGGCTGCGAATCGAAAAGGTCGGCGAGACCACCAGGGTTGGGGGAGCCGGTCCTTCAGACGCTGGGATGATCAGCATCGACGGGGTGTTCATCACGGCACCAGTAAGTGCTGATTTTGTTGCCAACTCACCGTACTTTCTGCGTGAGGACCCGTCAGGGGAGTGGGCAGTCTTCAAGGGTGACGAGCGGTTGGCCCCAGCCGACGTCGCCGACCGACCGAAGTTTTACGATCTTTCGACCGCAGACGGGATCCCATATTGGAAGATCGCGTTGCTCCATTTGGACTCGTTGGCCAGCACCGTGGTGCAGACCTGCGCCTATTGGGATACGGACGACCAGTGCAAGTTCTGCGGCATTGAACTTTCACTGGAATCCGGAAATACGATTCCAGCGAAGCGCCCGGAGCATCTGGCCGAAGTGGCCGTCGCAGCGAAAGAACTAGATGGCGCTATCGACATCACTCTGACGACAGGAAGCACGTACGGCTCGGATCGCGGCGCCCTCTACCTGGGGCGCTGCGCACAAGCCATGCACCAGGCCAGTGGGCTGCCGATCGAAGCTCAGTTCGAGCCCCCTGACGACCTCGACGTGATGAACCAAGTTCACGACATGGGTGTAGCCGCCGTTGGCATCCACGTCGAGTCGTTCGATCCGGTCACACTGGCAGATATTGCGCCGCCCAAGGCCAGGACCGGTATCGAAGGGTACTTTAAATCCTGGGAACGGGCTGTTGAGGTGTTCGGTGAGGGGCAGGTCTCGACCTATGTCATCCTTGGCATGGGTGAGGACCCCGACTTGACCGTCGAGGGGTGCAAACGAGCGATCGAGATGGGCGTCTATCCCTTTATCGTGCCGCTTCGTCCTGTACCGGGAAGCCTCCTCGAGGACCTACTGCCGCCGCAAGCCGAATACACCGAGTCAATCTATCGCCGGGTCGTGCCCTATCTGGTCGACAAAGGCATAGGATCTTGGAATGTCTCAGCCGGATGTGCCCGCTGTCAGGCGTGTTCAGGCATGAGCCTCTTTGAGCAGGAATACCTTGAACTTACAACACGATCAGAAAACCGAACTCGCATCCCCGTTCGATCCGTCAACTGACCTCGATTCGATGGGCAACCCGCGGCCAGATGTCGTATGCCGGCTGGTGGCCACGGAGGCCGAGCGGACGATCTGCGCCGAGCTACGGCACGAAATATTCGTAGTAGCGCAATCGCTGTTCGACAAGACCGATCAAGATGTCCACGACGAAAGCGCCGCGACTATTCACCTCGTGGCTGACGTCGGAGGGGTCGCAGCGGGCACCGTCCGAATAGATCGGAAGAGCGGCGTGTAGGGAAAGAGTGTAGATCTCGGTGGTCGCCGTATCATTAAAAAAAAAACA
>CALCCX010000050.1 GCA_937900165.1 uncultured Acidimicrobiia bacterium
TGCTGGAAGAGATTGTTCGTGTGGACGAGAGCTACGTCTCTTTCGTGCTCGAGAAGTGCAGAGTTCATTTCAGTGGCCTTGTTTTATATTTTTTTGTTTTCTTTTTTTGTTTTTTTGTGTTTTTTTTTTTTTTTCAAGCAGAAGACGGCATACGAGATATATCAGTGTGACTGGAGTTCAGACGTGTGCTCTTCCGATCTGCCATAGGCGACGCGGTCATCCGGCCACCGGGACCACCAGCTGATCTCCTGTGAACAACATACTGTTGTCGAGTCCGTTCAAATCGCGTATTACGTCGACCGTGGCCCACACGTCGCCCCCGGCGGGCGTCTGCCGCGAGGCCAGGTCCCACAAGGTGTCACCTGGCTGGACGACGTGTAGGGCGGTCCGAGGAGCCGCAGTGTCAGCTTCGGCTCCTGTGGTGAACACCACGGCGAGAAGCAAAACCACGGCTGTGAGGAGAACCGTGACCCTGGCAAGGGTGCTGGTGCCTACCGAGTTCTGCATCATCGTCGCTCCTATGTTCACTGCACACCTGGGCGGGCAATCCCCGGTGCGTTCTGTCCTGCCAACGTATTCGATGGGTGTGACAGAATCGTTGTCCGCTCTTTCGGCGGACGGTCGAACGGGTGTTCGATGGATTTGAGTATGACCGAACGCCTGTTCGATGTCAAGGTCGGACGTTTGAGTGGCCGCGCCAAACCCATCTCGGCTCTCTGCATCGTGATGCAAACTCGCCTTCCCGCGTCCCTGACGGGCGCCGTCGAACATATGTTTGTATATCGAACGCGTGTTCGGCTAGATTGGTGTCGAACAGGAGGGATACGACCATGCCAGGACAGACCGACCAGCTCAGCACGCGGCAACACCAGATCCTCGATCTCATCAAGGCGACTGTCGCCGAGCGGGGGTACCCGCCCTCTGTTCGCGAGATTGGCGACGTACTTGGCCTCAGCTCACCGTCCACGGTGCACAGCCATCTTTCCACCTTGGTGAAGGCCGGGTTCTTGAGGCGAGACCCGACTAAGCCGCGCGCCATCGAAGTCATCGATGCTTCGAGGCAGTCCGGCCCAGTGATGATGCAGCGAGACGGAGTGAGGGACGTCCCGCTCGTCGGTAGGATCGCCGCCGGCACGCCGATCCTTGCAGAAGAACAGGTCGAAGCCGTTCTCCCGTTGCCGGAATCAATCGTCGGCAGCGGCCCCATGTTCATGCTCGAGGTTCGCGGCGAGTCGATGATCGACGCCGGGATTCTCGACGGCGATTTCGTCGTGATCAAGAGTCAGAGCGAAGCCCTCGATGGCGAGATCGTTGCATGTCTGATCGACGGAGATGAAGCAACCGTAAAACGGCTCGAACGCAAGGAAGGCAAGGTCATCTTGCATTCCGAGAACGAGGCATTCGAAACAATGATCTTCACCGAAGGCGTCGAAATTCTGGGCAAGGTGGTAGCTGTATTTCGTAGCCTGAGATGAATTTCAATCAGCAAGAACACCCGTGAAAACGTATGAGGCCGGTCCGGTGATCCAAGCTTGGTCGTCGACCAGTTCCACATCCAGATTCCCACCAAGGAGTTCAACGGTCACGGAATCGTTGGCCTCTCCGAGGGCGTTGGCCACCGCGGCGACGGCTGCCGCGCCAGTTCCACACGCAAGGGTCTCGCCCACTCCACGTTCCCAGACCCGCATCGAGAGGGTGGTCGCCTGAACTTTTACGAATTCGACGTTGACTCCGGCAGAAAATCTCTCATGAGTCTCGATGAGTGGGCCCAGGTCGTTGACCAGTTCATGGGAGATCTCGTCGACGAAGGTGACAGCATGCGGGTTGCCAACCGAGGCCCTGTGATATACACGACCCTCGATCTCGATAGGCTCTCCGAGGGCGAACGAACCGAGTTGAACCCGTACCATGCCTTGGTCTTGCACCTCAACTTGCTTGAGGCCGGTCGCCGTTGCAACGACGAAAGCATTGTCAGTCACCATTGATCTATCGAAGGCATACCGGGCAACACAACGCAGGCCGTTGCCGCACATTTCGGCCGCCGACCCGTCCGCGTTCCAGTACTGCATCCGGATCTCGGCACCAGATCCTGGGTCCGCCGGCGAGACTCCCAGGACCCCATCGGCCCCTACGCCCAGGCGCCGATCACACCAGGCTTGTACGGTGGATTCGCTCAGCTTTCCGGGATCGTCAACGACCACAAAGTCGTTGCCAAGCCCCTCCATCTTCACAAATTCCATCTGGCATCCTTCTCAATGATCGCCTCGGCACGCAGCAGCCGTACGTCGGAGTCGGCATCCCATTCGATCCAGTCGATCCTAGGGTCCCTCCGGAAGAAGGTGCGCTGTCTCTTGGCGAGACCGATCGTCGCCTGTGCCGCCGCCTCGAGACCATCGTCGATCGGGACTGAGCCCTCAACGACCGGGATGAGTTGTTTGTAGCCCACCGCCTGTCTCGCGTTACGTCCCAACCGTGGCAGCAGATACTCGATCTCCTCCAACAGCCCAGCGCCAACCATCTGGGTCAGACGGGACCGAATTTCTCCTTCAAACGACAAGCCGGCGTCCACACCTACCCCAACGAATTCCACCCTCGGGCGGTATTCGCGCACATCGACCGCTGCGGTGCTCGTTGCCCTGTCGGTTGGGGTCAGGCCGGTGAGCTGCAAAATTTCGAGAGCTCGCTGCACTCGGCGGTGGTTCTTCAGATCCACAACCGAGCCTGCCTCCGCATCAGCCTGGCTGAGCAGATCAACCGCGTCGGCTGAGGCCATGCGGTCGATTTCCGCCCGGACCTTGGCGTCTGATGGCGGAAAATCCAGAGGATCGACAAGCGCCCGCATGTGCAGACCGGAACCACCCGCCACCAAGACCGGAAGGCCGCCTTCGACACGGGCATCCAGGACCCGTCTCGCCACCGTTTGGAATTCCGCCACCGTGAAGTCTGAGCTCGGATCGACGATGTCAATCATGTGATGACGTACGGCCTCCTGCTCGGCGGCGGATGGCTTGGCGGTCCCAATGTCCATGCCTCTGTAGACCTGCATGGAGTCGACCGATATGAGTTCAGCATTTGTCTGTTTGGCGATTTCGAGGGCGATCTGACTCTTGCCTGATGCGGTCGGGCCCACTATCACCAGGACGGTGGTCAGACCGGACTGCCGATCAGATAGTGCTTGGCAGCACTTGATACGGTGACATCAAAAAAGGTGCCGGGTTCGAATCGACCTTCAACATGCACCACCTTGTTGCCTTCAGACCTGGTGGTGGCAACGTCTGACCTCTTCTTTGAGGGACCTTCAACCAATACCTCGATCGTCTGGCCGACGTGCCGCAGGTTTCGTTCGGCCGAGATTTTGTTCTGGAGAAGCACTAGTCGTTCGAAACGTTCCTGGGCCACCTCGGCGTGGACAAAGTCGGCTTGCATGGTCGCCGCCGAAGTACCCGGTCGCGGTGAGAACATGAAGGTGTATGCATTGTCGAACCGGGCCTCGGTGACCACGTCGAGCGTGGCTTGGAAGTCAGCTTCGCTTTCACCCGGGAACCCGACGATGATGTCGGTGGATACGGTCAGGTCTGGCATCACCCGTCTAGCCATCTCCAAACGGCGGAGGAACTTTTCGGTGGTGTATCCCCGATGCATGGCGGCCAGGATGCGGTTGCTGCCACTCTGGAGCGGGAAATGCAGTTGTTCACATACCTCCGCTGTCTCGGCCATGGCATGAGCGACGTCTTCGCGAAAGTCATTCGGATGTGGGCTCGTATATCGAACCCGCCGCACTCCTGCAACCGCGCCGACTCGGCGGAGTAGCTCAGCGAAGATCGGCCGCCGTTTTCCGTCGATCGCCAGATCTCGCCCGTAGGTGTTGACGTTCTGGCCGAGCAAGGTCACCTCCACGACGCCGGCCCTGCCGAGTTCCTCGACCTCTCGGATGATGTCTCCGGGTCGGCGACTCACTTCGATGCCTCGGACGCTGGGCACGATGCAGAAGGTACAGGTGTTGTTACATCCCACCTGGATCGTCACCCAGGCGGAATGGGGCACCTCGCGACGTACCGGGAGGTCAGACGGCATCGTCTGCAACTCGTCGGCGATCTCGGTTACCGGCCCCCACTCCTGTGCCTGGTCCATCAGATGTAGAACTCGATCAAGATTGTGGGTGCCCATCACCACGTCCACCCACGGCGCCCGCCGCCTGATTAGTTCGCGTTCCTTTTGAGCTGCACATCCACCAACGATCAGGAGCCGGCTCGGATCATCGTCTTTGAGAGGCTTGAGATGACCGAGGTTGCCGTACATCCGGTTATCGGCGTTTTCGCGAATGGTGCAGGTGTTGATGAAGATCACATCGGCAGATTCGAGGTCCTCCGAGGGGCTCATCCCGTCCGCCTCAAACAGCCCAGCAATTCGCTCGGAGTCATGCTCATTCATCTGGCATCCGAATGTGCGCACGAAATAGGTCTTGCCTATCCGTGTCGCCCGGCGGCGTTCCGTCTCGCGCCTTGTAGGCGACGTTATGGATACGATGTTCGACATGGCTGGATTATCGCGCGTAATCGGTGACTCTGAGTTCGCGGATGACCGTCACCTGGATTTGTCCTGGGTATTGCAGGTCTTCTTCGAGCCTCCTCGCAATGCGTCTCGCCAGGTCGTTGGCGGTGAGGTCGTCGACTTCGGACGGGTCGACCACCACTCTGACCTCTCGACCTGCCTGCATCGCAAAAACTCTCTCCACACCCGAGAAGTCCTGGGCTAGTTCTTCCAGCTTCTCCAGTCTGCGCACGTAGGACTCGAGCGCCTCTCTCCTAGCCCCTGGCCGAGCAGCCGAAACTGTGTCCGCGGCCTGGACGATGACTGCCAGGAGGGTGCGGGGCTCAACCTCGTTGTGATGGGCTTCGATCCCGTGAACTATGGCCGGATCCTCGCCGAACCGCCTGGCGATTTCGGCCCCGATCAACGCATGGGAACCCTCGACCTCATGGGTGACTGCCTTGCCGATATCGTGCAGGAAGGCTGCTCGTTTAACTGGTGCAGCGTCGATGGCGAGTTCGGCAGCCAGCATGCCGGCGATGTGGGCGCTCTCGACGAGATGGTTGAGCACGTTTTGGCCATAGGAGGTTCTGTACTTGAGTCGGCCGACCAAGGTGACCAATTCGGGATGCATGCGAGACAGTCCGACTTCGAGGAGGGCCCAGTCGCCTGAATCCCGCACGCTTTGCTCGACCTCCGCCTGGGCTTTGGCATACCATTCTTCTATCGACGATGGATGAATCCGGCCATCGGCTACGAGCCGATCAAGAGTGATGCGGGCGACTTCTCGCCTGACTGGGTCGAAGGATGACACCGAAACGGCCTCAGGCGTGTCGTCCACCACCAGATTCACGCCGGTTACGGCCTCAAACGCTCGAATGTTGCGGCCTTCCCGACCGATGATGCGCCCCTTCATATCGTCGGACGGGAGCTCGACTGTCGAGATCGTGCTCTCTGTCACGACTTCGGAGGACAATCGCTGGATCGCAGTCGTAAGGATTCGTTTGGCCCTTCGATCCGCCTCTTCCCTGGCGCGCAGCTCAGTGTCGCGCACAAGAATCATCGCTTCACGTCTGGCTTCATCTTTAACCTGTTCGAGCAGCTCATCTTTGGCGGCGTTGGCATCTACGTCGGCTACCCGTTCGAGGTTGGATCTGGCCTCTTCGCGGAGGCGCTCAACATCGGACCGAAGCTCTTTGACCTCTTGCTCGCGGTGGATGAGCAGTTGTTCACGCTGTGCGAGGTTTCCGGCCCGCTGCTCAAGGGTCTGTTCTCGCTGGCTGAGTCTCTCCTCGGCGGACGCCAGTTCGACTCTGCGGTGCTCAATCTGGGCATCTTCGCGCTCGCGGTAGGTCTCTGCCTTGGCCCTGGCTTCGTCTTCGGACCTCGCCAGGATACGTTGTGCCTCGACCCGGGCGGAAGCGACCACGTCGTCAGGCGTTCCGTCGGTCGAGATAGGAGACTCGGGCGATGTGCGTCGCAGCAACCATATGCCGACGATCGCCCCGATGATGACCGCCCCCACAGCCACCAGGGCTGTGATGATCACTACTGGTTGCTCCATGATGTCTACTTTCCAGACACCTTCGCAGCCCTAGGTCCCTCTCGGACTCCAGGTCCTCCAGATAGAAGTGTCGAGCGTCACAGCTCGACACACACACATTTCGCGGACTCGAAAGTGCCTGAGCATGCCGCGGTTATATCTTTCTCCTCGTTACTGGGGGTCTTCTACAGGTGTCACGCATTGTCATGTTCATTTCGGTTTTGGTATCAGTGTTTTTGTGTGTGCGATAACACATCGTACCCCAGCATCGGCCTACTAGGGGTACATCCTGCTGTAAGGCCTCCTGACTGGTGATCCCGAATCCACCGATTCTCTGGTGGGGTGACGTCGGGATGTCGGGTTGAAAGACACGAAGGGTGCCTCCCTGTAAGGGATAATTGGGAAGACAAACAGCCCAGTATCTCTCACAGAGGAGGCACCTTTCTGATGCAGTCATCTTTGCACAATCCGGCACGTCTCGAAGTCATTTTCGATGATGACCATTCGGTGGCTAATGCCGGTCTGGCACTCGTTGCAATGTGTTCTCAAATGTTGGGTATTGAGGACGCAGCCAACGAATTCGTTGCCCTGGGCGACCGCCCCGGTGCGTCACGGCCGGGCCGCAAGATCCTGACACTGCTCCATTCAATGGTCGCTGGAGGCGACTGCATCGACGACGTCGACGTGTTGCGATCCGGCTCCACCGGCCAGGTGTTGGCGCATCGGGTGATGGCACCGTCCACATGTGGCACGTTCCTACGCTCGTTCACGTTCGGTCATGTTCGTCAACTGGACCGGCTTTTCGGCACGATCCTTCAGCGGGCGTGGACGGCTGGTGCGGGACCTGGCGATGAGCCGATGACGATCGATATCGATTCTACGATCTGTGAAGTACACGGCTCGGACAAGCAGGGCGCCGCATACGGCTACACCAAGGTGTTGGGCTATCACCCGCTGGTGGCCACCAGGGCCGACACCGGTGAGGTCCTCCACATCCGGCAGCGTAAAGGCTCGGCCAACTCGGGTCGTGGCACGAAACGGTTCATCGAGGAACTCGTTGCCAGGCTGCGACGGGCCGGAGCGTCCGGTGCGTTGACGTTGCGAGCCGATTCGGGGTTCTTCTCATGGAAAACCGTCGACACCCTCAAAGCAAAGAATGTGGCGTTCTCGATCACAGTGCCCAAAAACCCGGCGGTGGCAGGGGCCATTGACCGAATCGACGAGAAAGACTGGACCCCGATCGGCTACACCGAAGACGGCGAAGCCCACGTTGGTGAAACGATCTACAAAAAGGAACGGCTGATTATTCGCCGTACCCGCCTCACCGGTAACCAAGCCCAGCTCTTCGCCGACTGGCGCTACCACGCGTTCATCACCAACCGTCAAGGCACCACAGTCTTCCTCGACGCCGACCATCGCCGCCACGCCGTTGTCGAACTCGCCATCCGGGACTGGAAAGAGGGCTCGGGAGCGAACCACTGCCCGTCAGGGGTGTTCGCGGCGAACGCTGCGTGGCTCCTCCTCGCCGCTCTCGCCCACAACCTGGTTCGCTGGGTCGCCGCCCTCGGCGTCGGTACCGACGGACCCGTCGTCACCAAAACGATCCGGCGGCGTCTCATCACCCTCCCCGGCAGGATCACCCACCGGTCACGTCGCCGCATCCTCCACCTCCCCACCGACTGGCCCTGGAAACAAGACTTCCTCACCGCCGCTTCACGGCTGGGGGCCCTTCCCCGGCTCTGCTGAACACCCCGGCCTTTCGCCAAGCCCACCGCCCGACAGACCTCGTAATCCTCGGGGCGGAGCCATGCCACCACACGGTGCACAAGGCCACAAACGTCTCACACCGAGCCGACTTTGGCCGTTATCCCCGACCGGCACACCCCAAGCGTCTCCAAAACACCCATACCCACTCTCACCACGCCAGACAGGTTCAAAACGGTGGATCCAGGCTAAGTACTGCGCCGGGCGCGGCGAGGGTAGGTTCTGGCTGTACCGAACATGGCCGCAACGTATCAGCCGGGCTGACAAAAGACGGGCCTGATTGACGCGTCGTACGCAAGGGGGCTTTCGAGTGTTTCCTTGGTCGAGGGCTGAAGGGCAGGCATGAACGTTGAGCAGCAGATCGGGGGCACCTTCGAGGCGTTCGCCGAAGACGTGGCGCCCCGTCTGCGCCATGCGTTGGTGGCCAGGTTTGGCCCGGAGGTCGGTGTGGACGCAGCGACCGAGGCCCTCCTCTACGCCTGGCACAATTGGGAAAGGGTCGCTGCGATGGCCAATGCAATCGGATACCTCTACCGGGTCGGGCAGACCAGGGGGCGAGGCACCGTGCTTCGCCCCGACCGGGTATCGATGCCGCCCGTTGACCACGACCGGGATCGGCTGGTTGAACCGGGTCTGCCTGCCGCCCTCGACCGCCGCTCCAGAGCCGCACTCCGACCCCATCGTGGACATCGGCCAGATCCTCGCCGCCCACCGCGCCGGCATCAAGCGCATCATCATGCCGCGCGACAACGAGAACGACCTGCTCGACGTCCGCGAAGAGGTCCGCCGCGACCTCGAGTTCGTGCTCGTTGACAGCGTTGACGATGTGCTGGCCGCCGCCCTGCACGACGAAGCGATCGACGACGGCCCCAGGGTCGAACAGCTCGTCACCGGCAGCTAGCCCGCACTACTGACACATCGCTGTCACACCCATCAGCAATCATGTCTGCGCCCCTCACCCGTAGAGGAGGCCTTATACCACCGCGACCAGCGAAGGCCAAAGCAGCTCCAAGTAAGATAACCTTGGCTGGCCGCGACGCCACTGCTCAGGCCTCCACCGCAGGCTGCTGCGGCGCACGCTACGGTTGAACGCAAGGAGGAAGCCCTTGAACTGGAACGACTTCGCAGACGCGGCCCCGGACCTGGCGAAGGCGGGAGATCGGAAGAGCACACGTCTGAACTCCAGTCACACTGATATCTCGTATGCC
>CALCCX010000051.1 GCA_937900165.1 uncultured Acidimicrobiia bacterium
TTGCCGGCTTTTGAACGAGGAAAGGAAGGGGCGTGGGAATGACCGAACCTTAGGTAATAGGGCGGGCTGGGCGAGCGTAATCGCCTTCAGAAGGACGGTGATCAACTGTCCGAGCCTCGCCAGGTTCCGACGTTCGCAGATCACCTGGGCTGCCAGTCCGGGTCGAGTTGCAACAGGAACTGAGCGCACCGTTCCTGCTCGTCGGTTTCGCCGATTGTCTCGGCCATCCGTCTCAAACCATCGAGGCAGCGGAGGAACCCTCGGTTCGACTCGTGCGCCCAGCGCACCAACCCGCTGCCCTTCCAGCCGTTCTGGCGGAGGGCGTCCAGACCGCGGTGATATCCAATCCTGAAGTAGGCGTAGGCTTCGATCTGTCCGGCGGCAGCATTTGTCCTCTTCGCCGCCAAATCTCCGAGTTGTGCCCACCCCGCCAGCAACAGCGGGTTGGCGGCCACCACCGACGCAACTTGTTCAGGGTCGACCCCTGCATCTTCAAGGGCGTCGAGCGTCTCCTGCGGACCCGTCGGCAACACAGTCTCCGGCGGCCCATGGCTACTGAATTCGACAGGCGTGGACATAGGCGAACCATAGGCGAGGTGGGAACCCTGGGTATTACCCAGGGTTCCCTGGGTCGCTATAGCGACAGTTTCGGTCCCAAGAAACATGCGCCGAGACGGATTCGTGTCTCGGCATTCATCGAACTTTCGGCTCTAGTGCGGTTAAATCCACACTAGAGCCTAAGGTTGCTTCATTCGCCCCGGCTGAAGGCCAGGGTGTCGCCTGCTGTGGTGACTGTGACGGTATCGCCGTCCTGGTAGGTGCCTTCCAGCAGGTCTAGGGCGAGGCGGTCGGCGATCTCCCTTTGCAGCAGACGCTTGAGCGGGCGGGCACCATAGCTCGGGTCGTAGCCCTGCTCGGCCAACCAGTCGAGGGCGGCGTCGGCGACCTCAAGGCCGACTCCGCGATCCGACAACCTCCTGTGAATTCCTGCAAGCTGGATTTCGACGATCTGGCGGATGTCCGCGGTGCTCAGTCGGTGGAACACGATGAGTTCGTCAACCCGGTTTAGGAACTCGGGGCGAAAGTGGCCCTGGGCGGCAGCCAACACTCGTTCGACGACCACCTCGTCCGGAAGGTCCGGCTGGATTTGTTCGGACCCGAGGTTGGACGTCATGATCAGCACCACGTTGGTGAAATCAACGGTGCGGCCTTGCCCATCGGTCAACCGGCCGTCATCCATCAACTGGAGCAGCACGTTGAAGACGTCCGGGTGGGCCTTTTCGATCTCGTCGAGCAGTACGACTGCGTATGGTCGACGCCTGACGGCTTCGGTGAGCTGGCCGCCCTCGTCGTATCCGACATAGCCTGGCGGCGCTCCGATCAGCCGACTGACCGAGTGCTTTTCCATGTACTCGGACATATCGATTCTGGTGATCGCCCGCTCATCATCGAATAGGAACTCGGCCAGGGCGCGAGCGAGTTCCGTCTTTCCGACCCCGGTCGAGCCCAGGAAAATGAAGGATCCGATCGGCCTATTCGGATCCGCCAGGCCCGCTCGGCTACGCCTGACCGCGTTCGCCACCGCCGAGACTGCTGCGTCTTGCCCGATCACCCGTTGGTGCAGATGGTCTTCGAGCCGGATCAGCTTGTCGACCTCGCCCTCCATCAGTCGGGCGACCGGAACCCCTGTCCAGCGGCTGACCACCTGAGCAATGTCTTCCTCGGTGACTTCCTCGGTCAGCATCCTGGTGGTGGCCTGTAGCTTCTCGAGTGATTCCTGGGCTGCCGAGAGTTGCTGTTCGAGCTCGCCGATCCGCCCGTATCGCAGCTCGGCCGCTCTTTCCAAATCACCTGAACGCTCCGCTTGTTCGGCGTCTGCCTTGGTCGACTCGAGCTGCTGCTTGAGATCGCGAATCCCCGCGATGGCATCCTTTTCGAGCGTCCAATGGGCCTTGAGGCCCTCTGCCTCCTCCGTGAGATTGGCGAGCTCTTCTTCGATCGACTTGAGCCTTGCACTGGACGCGTCGTCGGTCTCCTTCTGAAGGGCAGTGTGTTCGATCTCCAGTTGTTGGATGCGGCGTTCCAGTTCGTCGATCTCTTCTGGCATCGAGTCGATCTCGATACGGAGGCGAGAACCCGCCTCGTCCATCAGGTCGATCGCCTTATCGGGAAGGAACCGGGCAGTGATATAGCGGTCGGACAGCACTGCTGCGCCGACCAGTGCCGAATCGGTGATCCGGACACCGTGGTGGACCTCGTAGCGTTCTTTGAGTCCTCGCAGGATCCCGATCGTATCTTCGACCGAGGGCTCGTCGACCAGGACTGGCTGGAAGCGTCGCTCGAGAGCAGGGTCCTTTTCGATGTACTTGCGGAATTCGTCGAGGGTTGTGGCACCGATCATGCGGAGTTCGCCTCTCGCCAGCATCGGCTTGAGCATGTTGGACGCATCCATCGCACCTTCGGCGGCGCCGGCTCCGACGATGGTGTGCATCTCGTCGATGAACGTGATGATCTCGCCGTCTGAATCGGCGATCTCGGCGAGTACCGCTTTGAGGCGTTCCTCGAACTCGCCGCGATATTTGGCGCCTGCGACCATCGACCCGAGATCGAGGGAGATGATTTTCTTGTTCTTCAGTCCCTCTGGCACGTCGCCATGGGCGATCCGTCGAGCCAAACCGTCGACGATGGCCGTCTTGCCGACGCCGGGCTCGCCGATCAGCACCGGGTTGTTCTTGGTGCGACGGCTCAGGACAGTGATCACCCTGCGGATTTCGTCATCCCGCCCGATCACCGGGTCGAGTTTCTGTTGGCGGGCGGCCTCTGTGAGGTCCCGCCCGTACTGTTCGAGAGCGTTGAACGTCGACTCTGGGTCCTGGGAAGTGACCCGCTGCGAACCTCGCAGGCCGCTCAGGGCGTTGAGTACCGAATCGCGACTGGCGCCGGCCGATCGCCAGATCTCACCGGCCTCGCCGGGCTCGGCGACCAGGGCGAGGACGAGGTGTTCGACAGACAGATAGTCGTCCTTCATCTCGCTGCGGATCTGGTCGGCGGACTCGAGGACGCTCGAGGTTGCCGATGACAGGACGGCGTCGTCCGCCCCGTAGGCTCGGGGGAGCGATTCGATGGCTGTTGCCAGCTTGTCTCGAAGGCCTATCGGCTGAATCTGGAGCGCATTGAGCAGCGGGTAGACGATCCCGTCTGCCTGGCCCAATAGCGCTGCGGAAAGGTGGATCGGCTCAATGGCGGTGTTATTGGCCGCTGCGGCGTTGGCTCCCGCCGCGATTACAGCCTGCTGCGCCTTGTTGGTCATCTTGTTTGAGTCGAACACCATGAAAATCCCCTGTTCTCTCTCTCGACATGTTCAACCTACGCCGGACTCGGACCATTCCGCGGTGGCTGAGAAAATCTTAGTCGACTGGACTTAGATATTTCATACTGAGCGTCGCCTCCGAGTCCTGCAGCGGCGATAACGCTACCCGGCGAGTGCGTGCCTTGGTTGAAAAAATCTTGGGACTGGGTGGAGAGGCCCGAGTCGCACAGCCCTACCCTCGCCAGGCGACGGATTGACTCTTGTTCCTGGTGCTCGGTCAGGTCAGAATCGAGTCGAGTTTGCGGTTGATTGCGTCGAGCACTGCGCGGGCTGTGGCCTTGGCGGGATCGTTCTCTCGGATCAGGGCGGAACCGACCAGTCCGTCCGGGATGGTATCCATGTGAACCTGGGCCATCGCGACCTGGGCCACGCCGAGGTCTGTTGTACCTACCGCGGTGAGGTCGAGGATCAGGCGGCCTTCTGAAACTCTCTCGATTGCCCGAAGAGTGGCTTCGCCGACCAAGCGGGGACGCAGTGCCGGGTCTGGATCTCCGACGGCCTCTCCCTCGAAGGCCCGGTCTTGCCAGCCGAGCACAACTGTGACCCTGACCTCTTCGGCCTTGGTGTCTTCGTCGATCATTGCGAGTAGCGGACGGTCTCCCACGATCCTCTGGTCTCCGAACATTCGCTGCATTTTCGTTTACTGAAACTCCGCCTGGGGTCCGGTCATGCTAGAAGCAATCTGATCGATGGAGCGTGCAATACGGCGAATCTGTGTCGGCTCGCTGACGGCTCACGCCAAAAGGGTCCTGGCCGCCGCCCAGCTGCGCAGGCTGGCAACCTCCTCACGGCGGGAGACAGAAAGCGGCACGGTTGCCTTCGCTTCTTCCTGGAGAAGATCCTGGGTCAACGAGGATTCGTTGCCGAACGCTCGATACATCGCTCCAACCACGGCGGTTTCGATCTCGGCGCCTGAGAAACCCTCCAGAGCTGCAGCGAGATCGTCTGTATCGAATTGCGATGGATCATGTCCTCGTTTTGCGAGATGAATGGCCAGAATTCGCTCCCGTGACTCTTGGCCTGGAAGATCGACGAAGAACGTTTCGTCCAGACGTCCCCTTCTCAAGAGTTCAGGCGGTAGTGCCGTCACGTCGTTGGCGGTAGCAACGACGAACACTCGAGACGTGCGATCCTGCAGCCAACGCAAGAATGTGCCGAGGATGCGTCTGCTCACTCCACCATCCTCTCCCGTCGCAAAACCCTTCTCGATTTCGTCGATCCACACGATGGCAGGGCTCATGGCGTCGATCGTTTGGAGGGCACTGGCGAGACGCTGCTCGGACTCTCCGACGAATTTGCTGTAAAGCCGGGACGGGTCCAACAAGATCAGCGGAACACCCCAAGTACCCGCGATCGTCTTTGCGACCAGCGATTTTCCGCAGCCGGGCACGCCGGTCAACAGAACCCCCTTGGGGAGGTCGAGTCCCTCGGTTCCAGCTTCGCCTTTGAAGACCGACCCACGCAGCCTCAGCCATTTCTTCAACTCCTCCAGGCCACCGATCTGGTCTAGCGTTCTAGGTCCAGCGCTGATCAATTCGAGGATTCCGTCTTGATTCAGGAGGTCGGAGATCGGAAGAGCACGTCTGAACTCCAGTCACACTGATATATCTCGTATGCCGTCTTCTGCTTGAAAAAAAAAAAAAACGAACAAATAACACATTAGATCTGAAGACTCAACAACAATCAAGATGCGGTTACATACAAGACATGCTAT
>CALCCX010000052.1 GCA_937900165.1 uncultured Acidimicrobiia bacterium
AGGGCGTCGCCATGCTCTCCAGCGTGCTGCGCAGCCCACGGGCCGTCCAAGTCAACATCGAGATCATGCGCGCCTTCGTGCGGCTGCGGCAGATGCTCGCCGGCCACGCGGACCTGGCCCGCAAACTCGTGTCTCTGGAAAAGAAATACGACGCCCAGTTCAGAGTCGTCTTCGACGCCATCCGCGAACTCATGACCCCACCGGAACCGAAGAAGAAACGCCCGATCGGTTTTGCGCCGTGGAAGGACCAATGAAGATGCAGCGGCTCGGCAAGCCACTGCGCGGGCGGGTGGCGGAGGCGGCGAAGCTGGAGGCTGCGATTGCTGATAACCTGAAGGGGCTTGGGCATGGCGGGTGAGTGGCACCAGCATGAGGTTAACCAGTTGATTGACGAAGGAACGATTTTCATCGGCGACGGCTACCGCGCCAAGAACTCGGAGCTTGTGAGTAGGGGTCTGCCATTCGCACGCGCCGGAAACATCAACAACGGCTTTCAATTCGACGACGCCGATTACTTTCCTGAGGACCGGCTTGAACGAGTCGGCAACAAGGTTAGCCAACCCGCAGATGTCGTTTTTACGTCGAAGGGAACGGTTGGTCGCTTCGGCTTTGTACGTGAAAACACGCCTCGTTTCGTTTACTCTCCGCAGCTCTGCTTCTGGCGGTCGTTGGACCCTAGTGTGATCGAGCCACGCTTCTTGTTCCACTGGATGTTCGGACGCGAGTTCTTCGTCCAATTCAGGGGCGTGGCCGGCCAGACCGACATGGCCGAGTACGTAAGCCTGACCGACCAGCGGCGGATGCACATTACGCTTCCCCCGCTTCCCGAACAACGCGCCATCGCCCACGTCCTCGGCACGCTGGACGACAAGATCGAGCTGAACCGGCGGATGAGCGAGACGCTGGAGGCGATGGCGCGGGCAGTCTTCAAGTCGTGGTTCGTGGACTTCGACCCCGTCCGCGCCAAATGTAGGGGCGAACCTGTGTGTTCGCCCCAATTCGGGCAGGTGCCCCATTCAGGGCAGGCACACAGGCCTGCCCCTACGAAATGGCCCCAACACATCCTCGACCTCTTCCCCGATCGGTTCGTGGACTCCGAACTCGGCGAGATTCCGGAGGGGTGGGAGGTGGGGACGCTTGGCGACGTGCTCTCCCAACGCGTGAAGCGTTGTGTCGCGTCGTCAGAAACTGCGGCGCGGCCGTATGTGCCGATTGACTGCATCTCGCCGAGATCGCTCTTCCTAACGGACAGCAAGGCCGGAGAGGAAGCAAAGAGCAGTCTAACGAAGTTTTACAAGGGTGACTTGCTCTTCGGGGCTATGCGGGCCTACTTCCACAAAGTTTGCATTGCACCATTTGATGGCACGACTCGCACGACGGCGTTCGTCCTATATCCGAAGAAAGGGGCTGACTTCGCGTTCGCGACACTGCTGCTCCACAGGCCCGAGACCATCAATTCCGCAGCCAGTCATTCCACTGGGAGTACTATTCCCTACGCGGTTTGGGCAGATTCAATGGAGGACATGCCAGCAGTCATACCGCCGTCGGATCTACGCTCAGCATTCAACGATGCCACTCGGCTCATGCTCGACCGAATCTCCCAGCCATTTTTCGAGTCCCGCACCCTCGCCGCCCTGCGCGACACGCTCCTCCCCAAGCTCATCTCCGGCGAGTTGCGGGTTAGGGATGCAGCGCACATCGTCTTGGAGGATACCGTATGACTACGTCCGACGATCTATCGGCGCTCCGCGAGAAGCCCTTCTCCGTCGCGGTCACCAAGTTCGAGGAACTTCTCAATCAGAGTGGGCGAGCCTTCTTGATCGGGGCTGGCTGTAGCAAGTGCGCAGGACTCCCGCTGACCGCTGAACTCACCACAAAAACTCTAGACAGCACAAAACTCGATGACACCAGCAAAGCAATCCTGACTGCGGTGAAGGATCTGTTCGATGGAGCCGCAGGTGCTCACATTGAAGATTACCTGAGCGAACTGATCGACCTGCTTGCAATCGCCGAGCGGAGAGTGGAGCGTAGCGCGAAGCAGAAGGACATCACATTGGGAGCGGACAAGTACACCGCAGCGCAGCTGCGAAGTGCCGCCGATAGCATCAAGCGCGTAATTGCCGCCGTCATCGAGAGGAAGGTCTCGATAGAAACCCATCGCGCCTTTGCCGCCGCTGTGCATCGCCCCCTGCGAGTGGGCAAAGCGGTACACGGTCAAGTTGTGGACTACCTCGTGCTCAACTACGACACAGCAATCGAGGATGCGCTGGCGCTGGAGCGCGTTCCATTCTCGGACGGGATCGATGGGGGTGTGACGGGCTGGTGGAACCCTCAGACTTTCGATCGTGAGGGCTTGGCCGCTCGCGTCCTCAAACTTCACGGATCAATCAATTGGTGTGCTCTCGCCGACGATCCTTTGCCACGACGAATCGCAATGAGTCTCGAAGTAGCAGGCGTGAACGACCGCCGCATTCTCATTTGGCCGGCTTCAACGAAGTATCGCGAAACGCAGTTCGATCCATACGCCCAACTCATGGAGTTAGCGCGGCGCGTGATGCGGCCAAGCCGCGGCTCCCAGCGTGTCCTTGTCGTGTGCGGATACGGCTTCGGCGACGCACATATCAACATCGAGGTGGACAGAGCCCTCCGGGAATCCGCGGGTGATCTGACGGTCGTGGCGTTCACGAGCGAGAACGAACCGACGGGCCAGCTGAAGAGTTGGACCGAGGACGAGAGCATTCGCGATCAGGTGCTGATTTTCGCGAACCGAGGCTTCTTTCATGGTGATGTTTCGGAGAAGTCGAAGACGGATCTCCTGTGGTGGAAGTTTGAGAACATCACACGATTGCTCGGGGGTGAGCGATGAACACTGACAAGCGCAGTCTCGGCGATCCGATCGAGAACCTGGCGATCGGCAAGATCATCGAGGTGGACGGCTCACACATCATTGCTGAACTGGACCCCGGCCTGACCGAATTGTCTCGTGTCTATGCGGGGGAGACATACCCTATCGGCCAGTTCGGATCGATCGTTCGGATTCATTTCGGCCGACGCCTGATCTACGCGCTTGTTGGGCGGCTTCGAATGAAGGCGGAGTATGAGGCCGAGCGTGGGGTGACACCTCGCGCCGCCGCAGATGAGAGAGTCGTTGAGGCCGATCTGTTTGGAGAGGGAGAATGGACACGCGATGAGGCCGGCGAGGGGAAGCTGCAGTTCGAGCGCGGTGTAGCAACCTATCCTCTGCCCCAGCAAACGGTCTATCTCACGCCAAAGTCCGAATTGCGGTTTATCTACGGGCACTTCAAAGGCGCAGTCATCCAGCTCGGAGAGCATGTAGGGGCGGGCGGTGCGCCCTGCTATGCGGACTTGAATGAGCTGCTTGGCAAGCACACGGCGGTACTCGGTTCGACCGGTGCTGGCAAGTCAGCTGCGGTCGCGGCGATCATCCACAGCATTCTTGACCGAGGGAAGGACGCTGGCCTTGCGAATTGGAAGCCGCGGATCATCATTCTGGACCCGCATAATGAATATAGTTCCGCCTTCCCTGCGGCCTCCAGACTATCTACGGATGATGGGACGCTTTCGCTTCCGTACTGGCTGCTGAACTTTCAGGAGATGGTCGCCCTTTTGATCGGGAAGACGGAGTTCGTCGCAACGTCGCAAGCGAACATTGTGAAACGTGCTCTTCTGGACGCACGTAAGGACGGTGCAGGAGTTCTTGGCCTGGACGCTGGGGCTATCACCGTTGACTCTCCGGTGCCTTTCAAGCTCGCAACTCTCCGGGGAACGATTGAGGAAGACAAGCCAAAGCAGCCCAGCAAGCAGGACTCCCACAATTCCATTCTTCAGAAACTTGATGTTCTTGAGGCCGATGCTCGCCTCAACTTTCTCATGACGGAATGGGGCGGCGAAGCGAACGATCCGTTTCCGAGCATCGTTGCACCGCTGGTGGGCGATGGTGCGCAACCTCGTGTGATTGATCTTTCCAGTGTACCAAATGAGGTTGCTGGTGTGTCTAGCGCCGTCATTGCACGCTTGCTCTTCAACCTGAAGGTGTGGCAGTCAGCAGAAGAGCGCGCAACCGACCCCGTCTTACTCGTCTGCGAGGAGGCGCATCGATACGTTCCAAACCGTGGTGAGGCTCAATACGAAGCGGCGCAAGAGGCGATACGGCGCATTGCCAAGGAAGGAAGGAAGTACGGCGTTGGCTTGCTCCTTGTTTCGCAGCGCCCGAGCGAGGTCGAGGCAACGGTTCTGTCGCAGTGCAATTCATGGATTGTTCTGAGGGTGACTAACGATTCTGATCGCGAGCATGTAAAGGCGATTCTGCCCGATTCGATGGTAGGACTGACCAAGATGCTGTCTGGACTGCGGCGACAGGAGGCCATCTTCGTAGGTCAGGCAGCGATGCTTCCCTCACGCATCATGATCCGAGATCTTGCGGACGACCAGTTACCGAAATCGAAGGACATCGATTTCGACAAGGGATGGCAGAGTGATGCGATGTCCGAGGACCAACTGAAAGACGTCGTGAATCGCTGGCGCTACCAGAAGCGATGAACACCACCTTCACCGAATCCGCTGTCGAGCAAACCACCCTAGCCTGGCTGGAGAGCGCAGGCTGGACGATTGCCCATAGGCCGGACATCGCGCCGGGCATACCTGCGGTAGCGCAAATAGATTGCGGCGAAGTTTTGCAGAAACGGTGGTTATTGGTCGGATGAGCAAGGATATGCGCAACTATCCCTTCGATGAGGCTATCGTCATGGTGGTGGGCGGAATTACCTCGCAAATTCCCAGGCACCCGGCCCGACACGCTGGGCGTTATGCCCAACCATATTCACCAAATTATTGTGCTCGCCGACGCGACCCATCCCGTAGGGGCGGACCTACGTGTCCGCCCTTGTGTCGATGGCGCACCCACGGATCGGGGCGCACACGAGGATTCGGGCGCACACATAGGTGCGCCCCTACCGCATCTCGGTCGGTTACCGCGTCAAATCGCTACGGAGTAACCGGTTCCGCATCTGGGCCACCCGTATGCTGCGGGATCGTCCGACAGAAGGGCAGACACACAGGTCTGCCCCTACGTATTCCGGCATTCATTGTTTTTGCAAGAGGGTGACCTGATGAATCCGGTTTCAAACAAAAGGACAGGCCTGGACGCCTGCGCCAACAAACCGGACGAACATCGCCGTCGATCTATCCGCCTAACCGGCTATGACTACAGCCGGACGGGGGCGTACTTCGTCACCCTCTGTGCTCAGAACCGGGACTGCCTGTTTGGCGAGGTGGTGGATGACGCAATGCGATTGAATGCCGCCGGGGAGATGGTGTTGGCCGAATGGGGTGCATTGTCAGATCGATTTCCCACCGTTGAATTGGATGCATTTATCGTCATGCCCAATCATATCCACGGCGTTATCGTCATCCCATGTGATGGGAACGTAGGGGCGGGTCTTGTGCCTGCCCCACACGTATCGGGGGCAGGCACAAATGGGGCAACCACGAGGGTTGCCCCTACGTTGGGAAATGTGGTTGGCGCGTTCA
>CALCCX010000053.1 GCA_937900165.1 uncultured Acidimicrobiia bacterium
CGCCTCTCTTGCTGCGCGCCCGGCGTCGGCCGCCAACTCGTCAAGCCTCATCGTCTACCCAACCTTTCGCAGCAAGCTGGCGGGCAAGCCGGGTCCGCCCCTGGTGCAACAGTGCCTTCACCGTGCCGTCCGCCACCTGAAGAACCTCACCAATCTCACGGATCGAGAACTCCTCGATGTATCGCAGCGCCAAAGCCTGCGCCTGGCGACGAGGCAGGCGCCTTACTTCAGTCCAGAACGCCTCGTGGTCTACGGTCGTGGGCGGCTCCCAGGACGAAGACCTCGGCGTAAGCCGTAGCCTGGCCGCCGCCTCCGAGCGGAGCTGGCGGAATCGGGACATCGCCAGGTTCAGAGCAACACGCCGCACCCACGCCGACGGCGAGTCCATCATCTCGACCCGGTCCCAACCGGTATAGGCGCGTAGGAAGGCCTCCTGGGCAAGATCCTCCGCCAGCCCGGCACTCCCGCTCAGCCCGTGCACAAGCGCCACCACGGACGGATACTCCCTGCGGTAGAACGCTTCGAACCTCCCGGGTACCTGAACTTCTGGATGCCCGCGCTCGACTTCGCCCATCTAACCTCGCCAATCCAAACATCACACGCTATCAACGCTTCAGCCCTCGGATCGGTTTAGCCAGATATCAGAGGTCAGGCCGCGGGCTGAACGGCAGTCCGCTGAAGCGGCCCGGTTTCCATGGAGGCTGTGATTCGCCCTGGGTTCTGCCCGGGCGGCTTGTTTGAACTCGTGATGCTACAAATGATTGTGCGTACCCGGGGATCGAGATACACGAGCTCTTCCACGACTCGCTCCGCCTGGTCGCCACCACCCTCCCCAAGAGGAAGCAAGCCGAACTGGGCCTGGCCGACCCTTGAGCCGACGCCGGGCGAGTCAGAACGGGACGCCGACCGCCTCACACAAGAAGGACACGAAGGAGGCACTCGGAGGTGGCACTCCTGAACCGACGTTGCTGGACGCTCGCTTCGGCATTTGCCCCCTCAGCTCGCGGCCATTCGGGCGGCGAGCGCGATCGCCTCTGAGCGGTCCGAGGCACCCAGCAGGCTGTCCGGAATCGGTGTTTTGGGGAAATCTGGCTCGCGGTGCCCTCCAGTTTGGATTCGAGATGGGTACTGGCGTTCGTACCTTCACCACGGCCTCCGCGCCCCTCATCATTGGACTGGCAATCCTGTTCGGCGTTGTTGGTGGCTGGACAGCCGCGTTTGTTGGCGCTGCGTTTGGAATGGCCCGCGGGGTTGTGCCACTGTCACGATGGCTCAGCAGCGCACACGGCCCCTGGCAGCGCAACCTTGATAGGGCGGCTGACGCAGGCACGTACCAGCGCGTGGCGGGGCCGGCATCGTTGGTTGCTGCGTCTGTCGCCCTTGTGACGCTGTAGCCGACGAAGACTCGCAAGAATCGGGAACTTTTCCTCACGTTCGCAACGACAATGATCGTGAGCCCGTGGAATATCAGGAACACTGCCATGAGAGGATCATCTCCAGATGGTTCGCGCCGCCAAAGACTCAGATCTCCTTCAGGGTGTTGCACAAGGCGACGAGGCCGCTTTGAGAACACTCTTCGAACGCTACGCCCCTCTCCTTCTGGCTCGGTTGCTGCGACGCTGTGAAGACCGAACCCTTGCCGAGGACGCTGTACAGGAGACGTTCGTCGTCGTATGGCAGAAGGCCGAATCCCACACCGGGGAAGGTCCGGTGGGCGCCTGGCTATGGGGAATCGCGAGGAGGCAACTCGTGAATCAGGTCCGATCGGCCCGGCCGAACTCGACAGCAACCACACCAACGAACATGACTGTCGATGACGACACCGACACCGTCATCACGCGCCTCGATGCCGAGGCCCGACTCAAAGACCTTGAAGCGCCGCTGCGAGCAGTCGTCCAGATGGTCGTCATAGACGACCTGACGGAAGCTGAAGCCTCGCGGCGGCTGGGCATACCGGTGGGCACCGTAAAGAGTCGGTTATTCAGAGCGCGGCGCAAACTTCGGGAGAAACGATGAGCCACTTCACCCGACTACTCGAAGCTTACGCGCGCATGAGCGACTCGGATCGAGAAGAACTCGACAGACACTTCGATATCTGTACGAAATGCCGCCGTGCGGCGGCTCGGACTGTCGACGTCTCTCACTTGTGGCAGCGGCTCACGCCTATTCTTGGTCTCCGCACCGCCGCAACAGCTACAACGCGATCCCCGAGGCGTCTGATAGCGGTCGCCGTTGCTTTTGCAGCAACGCTCATCTTGGGTGTGCCGGCGATTCTCCTTGGAGGACAGTCAGATGAGGTACCCCCGGCCGCATCTGAACCGTCAACGACGACACGTCCGGTGGTCACGGTTGGCGCGACGCCCGCGCCGGTGATAGCAGGCGATGTCGCTGAGTGTTCGGTTGGGGCCCCTGGCCAAGATCTCCAACTGTGGTCCATGGCGTTTCTCGAAGCGCTCAACGGGCGTGACTACGCAGCGTTCGACCCGCTGGCCGGCGGTATGACAGTGAATGATATTGGGCACTTCGCCTACGGCAGCACAGTCAACTTCGCGACGTTGGAAGACTGGGTCTCGTCAACTTGGGCGCAGAACGAGTCGTGGACTCCAGTCGGCTTCTTGGGCGGCCTGGACGTCTCAGTTGAACGCCGTTCGGACACCCTGCGAGGGCTTGGCCTAGAGCGCGTTGTAAGCGATTTTCGTTTCACGACCGACGGCTGCACTGTCACTGCGCTGGAAGTCACCGTACCCGTCGGGGACCCGGCCCCGTGCGGGTTCATCGAAGCTTTCCCCGAGACCGTCAACCTTGCTCCAGATCAGTCTGTCGTTCGCGGATGCCTCGATGGAACCGCGACAGTTGCCAGAAGCAACCACACCGCTGTGTCGGTTGGGGATCGACTACTCGTTCTGGGCGGCTATGCGCCTGGCGGCTCCCAACGCCAGGATGGTTTCCTGCTCAGCGCCACCGGAACCGTCGATGCCGTCGACGCAGCACCGTTTGACAGCTTCATTCTTGGTGCAGCATCGACCAGCAGTGGGATCCTTACGTGGGGCACCGCTCCAGTTCGCGTTGCCCTGCTTGACCTCGAATCCTTGACCTGGCAGACACTCGCCCAACCAGACCGGGATCTAATCGGACCGTCGCCGGGAGTCTGGACAGGCACCTCTCTAATACTGGCCAATACGGATCCCGGCACAGGACAGATGACGTTGCTCGAATACAGCCTTTCGACAGACACTTGGAAACAACTTGAAGGGTTTCCGCTCGCTGACCGATCCGATGCCTCAGTGGTGTGGACCGGTTCAGAAGCAATCTTCTGGGGCGGAGCGAACGGGACCGACTTCAGTGACGGCGCTGCTTTCAACCCCGAAACCCGGTCGTGGCGAATCCTCGCAGAGAGTCCACTCGAACCTCGAGTTGGCCATTCAGCGGTTTGGACTGGCAGCCAGATGCTCGTTTGGGGAGGCCAGTCGGTCGGCGTCGAAGTGAATACAGGCGCCACCTATGATCCGCAGACCGACCAGTGGACCCAAATCCCAGACGCGCCCGTCGTTGGCCGATATCTGCATAGCTCTGTGTGGACAGGATCCGAACTAGTCGTGTGGGGCGGCGTAAACGCCGAACAGGAGCTCGGGACGGGTGCCGCATTCAATCCATTGACCTCGGCTTGGCGTGAAGTTGCATCCTCAACTCTGAGCGCGCGCTGCGGACCTACCGCCGTCTGGACCGGCACGAGTGTGTTTTTGTTCGGTGGCTGGACCTGTGGCTCGAATAGTCCCATCACACTTGGCGATGGAGCCCTCGACGACCCGATGTCCGACACCTGGACCCCAGTCGCTCCCAAATAGCTGCTCCATGGTGTTCCACCGAACGTCGAAACTCCGACCCGATTTTGGCGGGTGGTCGAAGTGCGCCGTGTGGTGGGCGGTCTGGGAGAAGTGGGAATGGTTGATCATGAGGTGTGAGCAACGGCGGCGACTGATTCAACATCGATTGACGACTCCAGGTCGACAAGTTCGTCGGTCTCGGCATGGTGCTTGAGTCCTGCCAGGAGCTGGCGCCATCCTTTGGTGAGTTGCCGTTTCATGATCGGGCCCATGACCATCGCAGCAATCTTGGGACTGATCACCGCTTCGATGGTTCCGACCACGTGTGTTCCACGAGCTACCGGTGCAAGCTCGAAGTGGGCATTCATTGACCGAACGGCCGAGGGCATTCCCTCGCGTTCGTAGATGTCCACGTCCATGGAGCGCCCCTCGGTGCAGGCGACGATCCGTTCGTAGAGCGCGACGCCCTTGCCGAAGTCACAACGCCTCTCCGCTCCCTGGCCCCCGGCAAGGTCAGACAGCGAGTGGGACTCGAGCACAAGAGGGTGAAACCTCGCCACGTTGCCAAAGTCATTGAGAATTTGCCACACCCGATCTGGGGATGCGTCGATCGTGGTTTCATAGGTGATTCGCATTTCAGCTCCTCTGGCTAGTTTGATGCTTGGTCGACACTCAGGCACCGCCGGCGAAGAAAGCCTTGATGTTGTTCGTCTCACTTTCGATGAGTTCAGCGATCTGGGCGGATGCTTCATCAGGGTTGAGATCGGTGGTCCATACGAATTTTGCAGCGTCGCCGTCAGCGACCAAGGACATGGACGCAGCATGGAACTCGAGATCGAACGGCGAGTCCACGATGGCGTATGCCACCCGATGCCGGTCGCTGTCGACCGACAAGATGAGCTCATCCAGCCGGCCTCCGGCGGCCAACCCACATACCCGCCTGTCTCCATCGACCGAGGCGTCGCTCAGTATCGAGAGCATGTTCTGTACGCCTCCGAGGTCGGACAGCTTTTCCCAGGCGGCGTCGACAGTCGACTCGATCGGGATTTCACGATGAATGGTGGCCATTGCCAGCACTTTCTGAACTAGACAGTACAGATAGAAATCGATATTATGCACTCTATGGTTCAGAACGCAAGTCAGCCGACGGAAAACCTACGGGGGCGCCCGCCGTCGTTCCACGCCGAGACCGTCGTTGCCGACGCCGTTGGCGTGTTCTGGCGCTACGGCTACGAGGCCACATCGTTGGCCGAACTCGAACAGGAACTCGGTATCAACCGCTCCACTCTCTACAACAGCTTCGACGGCAAGGAGGGCCTCTTTCAGGCGGCAGTCAGATCGGAAGAGCGGCGTGGAGGGAAAGAGGGTAGCTCTCGGTGGTGGCCGGATCATTAAAAA
>CALCCX010000054.1 GCA_937900165.1 uncultured Acidimicrobiia bacterium
GGCGAAGACACAGAACTTCTCTGAAGCACTCGAGTATCACGAGAAACCGCGGCCCGGGAAGGTGGAAATACGCTCCACCAAGCCAACGGCCACGCAGTCTGATCTGAGCCTTGCCTATACGCCCGGTGTCGCCGAGCCCTGTCTCGTGATAGCCGACGATCCCGACGCGGCCTTTCGCTACACAAATCGCGGGAACCTCGTTGCCGTGGTTTCGAACGGCACCGCCGTCCTTGGTTTGGGGAACATCGGGGCCCTCGCCGGGAAACCGGTCATGGAGGGCAAGGCGGTTCTCTTCAAGCGGTTTGCAGACATCGACGTTTTCGATCTCGAGATCGATGCTCCAGATCCCGACGACGTGATCAAGTTCTGTGAACTGCTTGCACCAACTGTGGGCGGGATAAACCTCGAGGATATCAAGGCACCTGAGTGCTTCTACATCGAGGAGACTTTGCGCTCCCGGCTCGACATCCCTGTGTTTCATGACGACCAACACGGGACGGCAATAATTGGTGGGGCCGCTTTTCTCAACGCCATCGAACTGACTGGCCGCGATATCGCCAAGACCCGAGTCGTATTCTCGGGGGCAGGTGCGGCCGGTGTCGCTTCAGCCCGGTTTTTCATCACCCTCGGAGTCGATCCCGCCAACATTCTGATGACGGACTCGCGAGGTGTCATCCACGCCGATCGGGAAGACCTGAACCCGATCAAGAGGGAATTCGCCGTCGAGACTGATGCGCGAACACTCGGTGATGCAATAGCGGATGCAGACGCTTTCGTCGGAGTGTCAGTCGCCGGAACCGTCAACAAGAACATGGTTCAGTCGATGGCTGAGAATCCGATTGTTTTCGCCCTCGCCAACCCTGACCCCGAAATCTCATACCCGGACGCAAAGGCTGCCCGCAGCGATGTGTTGATGGCCACCGGTCGCAGTGACTACCCCAATCAGGTCAACAATGTCCTTGGTTTTCCTTTCATATTTCGCGGGGCTCTCGATGTGAGGGCGCGGGGTGTCTCCGAGAAGATGAAGGTCGCGGCCGCCGAGGCTTTGGCGCAACTGGCGCGCGAACCGGTCCCGGACGCAGTGCTTCGGGCTTACGACATGGAACAGCTTTCATTCGGTCCCGAATATCTGATTCCCAAACCTTTTGATTCCAGGGTGCTTTGGAAGGTGGCGCCAGCCGTGGCGGAGGCCGCAATCGCCGAGGGGCTAGCGGGCGCACCAATAGAAGACTTCGCCGGGTACCGAACCGAGCTTCAGGCCAGGTTCAGTGCGTCACATGCGTTGATCCACGCCATCACTACCCGAGCGATCGAACATCCAAAGCGGGTTGCCTACCCCCATGCCGATGACCTGCGCATCATTCGGGCTGCACGTCGAGCCACCGACGATGGCATCGCCAGCCCCATCCTGTTGGGTGATGCAGCCAAGATCAAGAGTCTGGCCTCGTCTTCGCAGATCACCCTCGAGGGCATGGAGGTGGTAGACCCTCGATCTTCTGGGTCCGACCACCAAAGGTATGCGGGTGTTCTCGAGGAGCTGCGGCGAAATCGTGGCATGTCACTCCACGACGCCGAAGTGGCCGTAGCCGACCCCAATATGTACGCCTGTTTGATGGTTGGCCTGGGTGACGCTGATGCGGTGCTTGGTGGTCTCACGACTTACTACCCGGAAACGATTCGCCCGGCACTGCAAGTCTTGAAGGTTGCCGAGGGTCGTTCGATCGTTTCTTCGGTTTATCTCGTGGTGGTCAGCGGCCAGCCCTACTTCTTCACGGATTGTGCGGTGAATATCGAGCCGACATCCGAGCAGCTTGCGGAAATCGCCCTGGCAGCCGCTACCACCGCTGAGGAGGATTTCGCTCGGGATCCGAGAGTGGCGTTCATCAGCTACTCAGACTTCGGTTCGGCCGGTGGAGATGAGCCCGCACGTGTTCGCAAGGCGGTCGAGTTGTTGCGCAAGGCTCGCCCCGACATCCCTGTTGATGGCGAGATGCAGGCAGACACCGCCATTGTGCCTGAGCTAATCGCAAGTCGTCGTCCGCAGGGTCCTCTCACCAGGACCGCCAATGTCCTGGTGTTCCCCAACCTGACTGCCGCCAACGCCACGTACAAGCTGTTGAACCGGCTCACCACCACTCCGAAGCGCAGGTCCTTCGCCACCAGGTTGCCGCAGATTTCCTTCATGCCCATTCCGTACCTCCTTCCGCGTTGCTTCGTTCCGGCACAAGCTCGGCTCACAGAAGATGCCCCAGCTTCTCCTTCTTCGTCTTGAGATAGCGCTCGCTGTGCGCGGATGCCGGGCAGACGATCGGCACCCGCTCAACGACTTCCAGTCCGTAGCCCGCAAGTCCGATGATCTTGCGGGGATTGTCGCGTTTGGCGTGTTTCAATCGTCCCAGAGCGCTGTAGATCTTGTCTTCGGCGTGCTGTCTCACGCTGCACGTATTGAACAAGATGGTGTCGGCCTGCCAGATCGGAAGAGCGTCGTGTAGGGAAAGAGTGTAGATCTCGGTGGTCGCCGTCTCATTAAAAAAAAAAAAAAAACAAAAAATCATGATTACCTATTTCCCTCGCTTACGTGGGATACAAACAACCTATATAGATCGACACTACATAACGAGTACAGAGAA
>CALCCX010000055.1 GCA_937900165.1 uncultured Acidimicrobiia bacterium
GAGTACTGATAACACGAAAAAAAAGTGATTTTTTTTTTTAATGCTGCGGCGACCACCGAGACCTACGCTCTTTCCCTACACGACGCTCTTCCGATCTGATATATCCGCACTACAGCCTAAGGTTGCGACCCCGCGCCCAGGGTTCGGTACCATCGCGGGGCATGGTGGTGAGAGTTTCGGTGTTGATCAACGCTCCGTTGGCAGAGGTATGGGCTGAGGCGAGCGCCTTCGAGCGACATGTCGAATGGATGGCGGATGCAGAGACGATCGAGTTTCTGACAGAGCAGCGCCGAGGCGCCGGCACCACCATGTCTGTAAGAACCAGGGTCGGGCCGCTGACCACCATCGATGTCATCGAGGTCACAGAAATCGATGAGCCCCACCGAATTGCAGTCGTGCACCGGGGGCGAATCTCAGGGACAGGCCAATTCACACTCCTGGCGACCGGACCGCTCAAGACTCGGTTCACCTGGGAAGAATCGCTGGAATTCCCGGGATACCTGGGCGGTCCAATAGGCGCCAAAATAGCAGCCCCGCTCTTGTCAGCCATTTGGAGGCGTAACCTGGCCCGACTGAAAATCCGAATCGAGGGAGACAACCTGTGACCTATCACCTCGCCCAGTTCAACGTCGGTCGGCTCGCCCATCCGCTCAATGCGCCTGAGTCGCAAGGTTTCGTCGAACAACTCGAAACGGTCAACGCGCTTGCTGACGCCCACCCCGGTTTCGTCTGGCGCCTCCAAACGGATGAGGGCGATGCCACGTCCATCGATCCGTACGGCGACCCTCGGGTGATCGTCAACTTCAGTGTGTGGGAGGATGCCGACTCGTTGAAGCAGTTCACCTACGCCGGAACTCACGGCGAAGTCTTCCGCCAACGGACCGATTGGTTCGAACCGCGAGACAAACCGATGTTGGTCCTGTGGTGGATTCCGGCCGGTCACATGCCAGGGATCAACGAAGCCGTTGCCAAGTTGGACCACCTACGATCCACCGGGCCGAGTCCCGAGGCGTTCACGTTCGGTCGATTTGTCGACGCCCCATCCGACGACATAGCGACAACGGTCTGAGAAGGGAATTGGTATGAAACTGATGATGCGGGTATTCACAGGAATGCATGGCAAGCTCTTCAAATTGTTCGGAGGCAAATCCTTGGGCGGTGGCAGTGAAGACGGATCTGTATTGCTGCTCACCCACACCGGTGCCAAGTCTGGCAAGGTCAGGAACACACCATTGCAATTCGTTCGTGACGGCGAAGACGTCGTGCTCATGGCTTCGGCGGCGGGCTCTGACCAACACCCCGGCTGGTATCACAACCTGGTCGCCAATCCCGACGCTCAGATTCTCATCAACGGTGAACCTCGCCAGGTCACGGCGCAAGTCCCTGGTGCAGATCGACAAACTCCACTGCTGGCCAAATTCGCGGCTACCGACGATCGTTTCGCGAAGTACCAGGACAAAACCGAGCGCACGATCCCCGTAGTTGCCCTCAAGCCGCGCTGACTACCTGCCCTCGAACTCCGGTTCTCGTTTTGCGATGAAGGCGGCGACCCCTTCCTTGGCATCTTCAGTGACGAACACTCCGGCGAAAGCAGCGGCCTCGACGGCCAATGCCTCGTCGATCGGTTCACCCCATCCGTCGTTCATCGCCTGCTTGGCAGCTCCGATGGCCAGCGTGGCTTTCGTCGCCCATTCGGCTGCGTCTTCGAGAGCCCGATCCAGCAATTGGTCCGTCGGCAGAACTTTTTCGGCAAGTCCGATGGCAACCGCCTCCTGCGCACTGACGAAATCTCCCGAATAGTTCATCTGCCTTGCCTTCGATAGACCGACCAGGCGAACAAGTCGTTGGGTCCCGCCGGCACCTGGGATGATCCCGAGCTTGATCTCTGGCTGTCCGACCTGGGCGTCTTCGGCCATATACCGAAAATCTGCCCCCATCGCCAGCTCCAACCCGCCGCCCAGTGCGTAGCCGTGAATCGCAGCGATGGTCGGCTTGGCCAGCTTCTCGAATCGGCGTACCACGGTGTCCAGCCGCATGCCCTCCATGCCTCCTTGGCCTTGGGAGTGAGCCATCTGAAATCCGGTGATGTCGGCGCCAGCGGCAAAGTGAGGCCGACCAGTGATGACGACGGCTCTGATGGCCGGGTCCTCGGCGAGTGATGTGGCTTCGGTGAGCTCCTCGGCCACGTCGCCCGAAAGGGCGTTGACCGGCGGGCGGTTCAGCTCGATGAGCGCGACTGCGCCATCTACCGTGTAGTTGACCAGATCCATGAGACCTCCTGAGATCGACCTGGACACTAGGCGCGGGATGATCTGCTTGTTCGTTATCCGCTATCGCTGTCCGCAATCCGCCTTCCGCCAGCAGGTCGCTACCCGTTGAGACCTTCAACGAGGGATTGGGCGGCGGACCAGGGGTCGAGGCGGCGCTCGGTGACCTTTGACAAGGTCTGTTGATAGCCATCCGATTCCTGTGCGTTCGCCATCCGCTCTACCGCGGCCAGCGCCAGCGCTGATTTCAGCGTCGCCTCGAGTCGCTGAGATCGTTTGGTTTCGAGGTGACCGTCGTCAACAAGATGGGCACGATGATTGTCCAAAGCCGACATCAGATCGCCGGAGCCCTCTGCCTTGGTCGCCACCGTCTCGATGATGGGAGGTCGCCACTCTCTTGCCGAGCCGAGGTCGAGCATTTGGTTGAGATCGCGTACCGTTTCACGCACACCCGGCCGATCCGCCTTGTTGACAACGAACACATCCGCGATCTCGAGTAGTCCTGCCTTGTTCGCCTGGACTGCGTCACCCCATCCGGGGTTGACGACCACGACCGTCGTATCGGCCTCGCCAACCACCTCGACTTCCGCCTGGCCGACTCCGACGGTCTCGATGAGGATCTGAGGAAAGCCAATACCATCGAGGACCGTCACGACCTTGGGAGCGGCTGCCGACATCCCCCCCAAGTGACCACGCGAGCCCATCGACCGAATGTACACACCCGGATCGGTGATGTGGTCCTGCATGCGAATACGATCACCAAGGATGGCGCCTCCGGTGAACGGCGAAGATGGGTCAACGGCAATCACCGCGACATGGTCTCCTCGACTCCGCATTCGAGAAATGATCACGTCCGACAGAGTGCTCTTGCCCGACCCGGGCGCTCCGGTCAGCCCAACGACGTTGGCCTTGCCGGTCGATGGAAAGAGTTCGGCAAGCACGGCGGAGGCCGCCGGGCGATGTTCTTCGACGATCGATATCAGCCGAGCCAACGCACGACGGTCGCCCTTTCGGGCCGCGGTTACAATTTCAATCGAATCCTGGGCCATCACCCAGGGAGGTTAGGAGGCCAAGATACGGGCGGGCGCTAATCCAGGATCAAACAGCGGTCACTTCGCGTACACCAGGGACGCGGTCGGTGAGGATGCGTTCGATGCCGGCTTTGAGAGTCATCATCGAGAGAGGGCATCCGCCGCAGGCGCCGACCATCTGGAGGTTGACCACTCCGTCCTCCACGCCTAGCAATATGAGGTCACCACCGTCTGCCTGGAGGGCAGGGCGGATGTACTCGAGGGTCGCCTCGAGCATCGGCATGTCGACATCGACCTGGTCGGCAGAATCGTCGGTCACGGTCTTCCCGCTGGTACGAATTGATACGTTCTGGGGTGCGGGAGCGTCCTGGGTGATTTGGTCTGTCATGTCGTCCTCGATTAACCACTACGCGCGCGCGGGTATTCCAAAGTGTAGGGGGTGGCGCGCCCCACTCGCACCGCCAACCCCTGCTCCGATCAGCCATCGATCAAGGGTCGATCACGACATCCACGACCTGGACATCTCTTCCGTCCGCCGATCTGGCGAACAGTACAAACTGATACTCGCCGGGCGGGGCTGCATCGCCATCGACATTAGCTCCCCAGAAAAACGTTGCTCTTCCGGCGTCCCGAAGAGTCCACTCACTCAGTTCGATCAGTTCGGCCCCCCTGAACACTGCGAAGCGGGTCTCAGCAGCGACCGAAAGATGGCCGACAAGCTGGATCGCGAATCCGAATTCGTGGTGCGATTCATCGGGGAACTCGGTCAGAGAAGGCGGGAATCCGAACCCCTCTGGCGCTGCCAGCAACACTTCGTCGCCCGAGGCCGCAATGGTCCAGCCCCCGAGCGCCCCTTCGACCAGCACCTCGCCGTCCGCCACCACGTCGTAGGGACCGTCCGCTTCAATGGTCACTTCCTCGAGTCCCCAGGCGAGACCCACCTGCACAATGTCTGGAAGTACGCCTGGCTCGGCGCTCGGTTGGAGGCCACCGTAGTAATAGCCGAGGATCTCGTCGTAGGCAGATCCTGAACTAGCCATGGCCTGCGCCCCATACTGGGACATGCCCACCTGGTGACCCCACCCGCTTCCATCAATCGTATACAGAACCGACGCCGGCACGTACCCGGTGGTGAAGTCATTTCCGATCACCCACTCCCGGCTGATTTGATAGGTAGGCGAAAGAATCGTTTGAGGGTATTTTCGCCCATCCGGCCGTTCGGCAGGGAACAGGTCCGACCTGACCCTGGGTCCGCTGGCGTTCATCACCCTCCTGAAACTCCAGGTCGACAACGTCTGGGTCCCACCGGACGAAACGACGTTGACGATCCATGCCCCATCGCCATCTTCCTTGGTCGTAACAGTCACGTCACGAAGCGCGCCCTCGATCAAATTCGCATCTCGTAACACCGCGGCCATTGCGACTTCTGGGATCTGCAACCTCCACGAAACGTATGGCGACGTCTCCCCCGGCGAGGCCACCGCACGCAGATATGGGATCGATGATGAGCCAAACACGTCTTCTACCGAGCGGGTCCTTGGACCGGCCGTCGATGAGTAGAGCGCTTGAGCCGGAGCGCCGTTGTACAGCAGGATCTCGTTCGAGGTGGCCTCGACTGCGGCCGCCCAGCGCGGACCGTCGGTTCCCTCCACCTTAGATCGGAAGAGCGTCGTGTAGGGAAAGAGTGTAGATCTCGGTGGTCGCCGTATCATTAAAAACAAAAACAGAAAACATATTGGCAAAAACTGGCATCCAAATAGCACAGACACCGCCCT
>CALCCX010000056.1 GCA_937900165.1 uncultured Acidimicrobiia bacterium
CGCTTGTAGGTGAGTTGGAGGGCCTTTGGTCGGCGCGGCGTGGCGACTACCGGATAATCTATGAGGTGTTCGAGGACGACGAGGTCGTTCTGATCCATCGAGTGCAACACCGCAGAGATGCCTACCGACCTCGTTGAAAGAGCACCGTTGGCTGGTCATGGGAAACCGGCTACTCGGCCACCCCATCCACAATGTCGACTTCGGCCGGGTCGTCTCGTGCCGGCTCGGGGGCGATGCGGCGTGGTGCTCTTGGCTGCCATGGCGTGATCGGCTGTAGCGTGTTCTCGTAGAATTCACCAATAGCGTCGAGTATTGACTCGATGAATCCCGCAGTCTTCTTGCCGCTCTTCCTGCCCCGCCCCATGGCAAAGTAGGAGATGAGAGTGAATCGGGCCGGATCCTTTTTGTCGTCCCCGATGAGGGCCGACCTGTCGTCGCGCACCTTGCTCAGGGTTGTTTCGATTGGCGTTCGTGCACCTTTTCCGTACGCTCCGATCGTCAAGTCGCCGGACGAGCTTGCGAGCTGGTTTACGAGCCAAGTGATCCGCGCCCGGCCGCCGCGGTCTAGAGGAGCGCTCACCGAGGCTGAGATCGCGAGCGTCTGCGCCCGGAGATCGGCGATTACCTCCAGATCATCAACTGTGTGGGGGATCCGCAGTGCACCGGTCAGTTGTCCGCTTGAGCAGAGTTCGTCGACCAGGTGAGCGACTCTCTTCCTTGGGTCTCTCTGAGTTTTTGGGAAGGCCGGAACGACGTCCTCGCCGATTTCGGAGCCAAGTACGAGTGCGGCGTATCGAAGAAGCTGATCGAATCGGTTAGCGATGTCAGCCACGCTCGGATCCCGCTTGGAAAGGGAGTCTGTGCGGGCATCGTCCCTGACTCCGGTCCATGATTGGCCCATGTCCGAGAATGCCATTGCGCCCGACGCTGGATGTTGAAGATAACGGATGAGTTCGCCCAGAATCCAAGCCTGGTCGGGATCGTCCACCCCACGATGCTGTCTGATCTTGATCGCCGACGTCAGGATCGCCGTCCAGGACAGATGCGTTACCTTCACAGGTGAGTTGGCTCGGACCCGAAGGCCATTCGTCGGGTGCTCGCCCGGGATGGTGCAAATTTCGTTCGAGATCGTTATCAGATGATCGAAGCCTTCCGCCCTGGCAACGTCCCAATAGGTGTTGATCTGTTCTGCATCGAGGACTGAGGTGCCGGTCTTGAACTCCAACAGTGTTGTCCAGGTGGTTTTCCCATAGTCCACCCGGATCAAACCGTCCGGGCGGATCACCTTCCCATTACTTCGAAAGGAAACCTCTGCGTAGGCCTCGACCACGGCGCGCTGCGCCCTCGATGCGCCCAACGGACCGAGGATATCGGTTGAAAGGTCGCGGACCGCAGTCAACACAGCCAATAACGCGGAGGCTGCCCGCTGTTCCGCCTCCCTCTCGCTTCCGATGCCCGATACTGGAATTAAGCGTGCACGTTGCATAGCGGCCCCTCTCAACGCCGCGAAGCTACACGCTCACACCAAGTTCCGCGGCTTCCCTGACGAAGAAGGCACCGAGCCACATCGATCGAGACCCGATTCGAATCGGCCGCGTGGCGCATCGACCCCCCAGACCCTCCTGAACAATTACACCTTCGCCTATCACACCGCGAAACTGCGGAAGACGGCAGGACAACTCGACCATGGCCCGGATGGCCGGCTGCTTGAGCTTGCAAAGCTCGTCTGCCTCCGAACCGAGTTCCCGAGGTTCGGAGGCGACCTGGCGCTTAGCGACAGGCTCCCCGAGTACTTTCGGCTCATCGCTGACGGGGTGGAGAGACCGAAGCACGTTCCGGCGACGGTTTGGGCGGTAGCTGCGTCGTACTTCAGCGAGCTGCGAGGGGTTGAAACGATGCTTGATACTCGTTCTCGAGATGGGGCCACCTCCCAGGGAGTCGAGGTAGATGAGAGTAGCCAGGGCAACGACGGCCCTGAGATCGCCACGACTCGCCGGGCAATCAAACGCCAGCTCGATCATTACCTGCAGAAGACGTCCCGGGTTCAGAACCCTCGCCGCGATCTCATCTTCATGGAGCAACTGGGCCATACCTATGGGCTCTCGTCGGATCTGGCTGACCAACTTGAGCAGATCGCCGTCGAGAATAGAGTCCGCGACGCACGCCAGGTCGTCCAAGAGAATCCAGCAGACAACGAGGCGATGCTCAGGTTCCTTTCGGGCCTCGCGTCACAGTCATTTCCTGGGGTGGAGGGAGACAATGTCGTAACGGTCCTGCTCGCCGCTTCCGACGTCGCGGAGGCCGCCGCTGTCGAAATAGCGGCAAACGAAGCGGTCAGTGCGGTTATGGCGCACCGTCGCCGCTCCGAGTTCTCAGAGGAAGACCTACCAGGTGCTCTTGCCCTCGCACTCAAGGCCAACGGTGCCGACGCCACCGAACTCGTGAGCCTCACACCGACCGCAGCGTCGTCTCCAGTGGGACGACCTCCGGTTCGTGATGGCGCTGCCGATGCGGTCCGGGGATTGGCGGTGAGGGGCGATCGTCACTCTCGGTTGGCCCGAAGAGCGTCACACGGGCGGCGGTCAGCAGGCCCTTGAGGCTGCCGAAGGTGGCGTGCACGGCGGACGGTTCGTAGCCGCTGAGCACCATGCCGTCACTGCACTTGGGGTTGCCGCTCGCGCCGCCGTACGCCGGCCAGTCGGTCGTCTCCATCAGTGCCTGGAAACTGGCCGCGTAGCCTTCGTTCATCAGGTAGCACGGCTGCTGCCAGCCGAACAGGTTGTACGTCGGGTTGCCCCAGGGGGTGCATTCGAGATCGAAGTTGCCCCGCAGGAACTCCATGAACAGGGGGGATTGGTTGAACCGCCACTTGGGCCGCGCAAACCCACGGGTTGCAACCCGTGGGCTTGTTTTCTGGGGGGCGAGGATGCGGCGGAACAGGGATGTTGTCTGGGCCCGGTGCAGGAAGTGCTCCTGATCGGGGGCCTTTTCGTACGGGTAACCGGGCGAGACCATCATGCCTTCGACGCCCAGTTCCATCAGGGCGTCGAACATCGCTCGCACGCGTTGTGGGTCGGCATGATTGAACAGCGTGGTGTTGGTCGTCACACGAAAGCCGCGTTCAACCGCAGCACGAATGGCT
>CALCCX010000057.1 GCA_937900165.1 uncultured Acidimicrobiia bacterium
TCGATCAAGCAGTGCTTCGACTTGGTCTATATGAACTCCGCAACGAACACCAGACACCTACCGCTGTGGTTCTTGCTGAGGCGGTGCGGCTGGCGAAGAAGTATTCAACCGACCGGAGTGGTGCGTTCGTGAACGGCCTGTTGGGGGCGCTGGTGGAGGGGGCCAGGCCAGACGACGCGGCGACTACCCGCTAGACCACCCCTCGAGGTCGCGATCCCCCTGTCAACTCAACCGGAAGGCCTGACGATTTGTGTTCCCCTGCTATGTTGAGTGTCAACCTTTAAATCGGTCCGGAGAGGCCGGTAAGGAGCAAACAAAATGATTACTGCTCGGCGCTCGCACGCGCCGGCCCACGCTTGGGCCGAGATCGAATACCCCTATCCCCTCATCTCGGTGCTCGCCTAGTGCCCCAGGTCATGGACGCGTCAGATATTCGTCGGGCATTGCACCGGATAGCCCACGAGATCACCGAGCAGACCGAAGGCGCGGACGGGGTCGTGCTTGTGGGTATTCACACCAGGGGTGTGCCCCTGGCCAATCGACTTCGTGATGCCATCGGTTCATTCGAAGAGGCGTGGGTGCCGGTTGGAACTCTGGACATCGGCCTTTACAGAGATGACCTGGCGGATCGCCCGGTCACCAACCTGGCCAAGACCTCGCTGCCTGTCGACATCAACGACCGAACCGTTGTCTTGGTCGACGACGTCCTCTACACCGGTCGCACCGTTCGGGCCGCTCTCGATGCGCTTGCCGATTTCGGCCGCCCGGCTGCAGTCAGGCTGGCGGTATTGGTCGACCGGGGCCACCGGCAGCTTCCCATCCGGCCGGACTATGTAGGCAAGAACCTTCCGACCGCGGCCGGCGAGCGGGTCAGCGTGCACCTTGAAGACACCGATGCCCAGGAAGGCGTCTGGATTCACCAGAGAGGCGAAGACGAATGAGTTTCCTCGGCATTGAAGGCCATGACCGTGCAGACCTCGAGGTGATCCTCGACCTCGCAGACGAATTCACCGAGGTGCTGAATCGGCCGATTCCACGTGTGCCTGCTCTGCAAGGCAAGACGGTCGCCCATGTCTTCTATGAATCATCCACTCGCACTCGGCTCTCGTTCGAGCGGGCCGCCAAGGCCTTGTCGGCCGACGTGATGAACTTCGCTCCCGGCGGTTCATCGGTTTCCAAGGGCGAGAGTCTCAAAGACACGGTTCTCACACTAAAGGCGATGGGGCCTGACCTGATGGTGGTGCGACATGGCTCGGCGGGGGCGCCGACCCGGGTGGCGGCATGGACCGGGTTGCCTGTGGTCAACGCGGGCGACGGGGCCCATCAGCACCCGACTCAGGCGATGCTGGACTCGCTGACCATCCGCCGTCGTTTCGGGAAACTCGACAATCTACGGATTGGCATCGTCGGCGACATTCGGCATTCTCGAGTCGCCAGATCCAACGTGGCCGCCTTCACAACCCTCGGTGCCGACGTGGTCCTGGTGGCGCCCCGCACCTTGCTCCCGGTCGATTCGCGCGAATGGCCTGTGACCCTCAGTGAAAGCCTCGACGAGGTCATAGGAGACTTGGACGTGGTCTACCTCTTGCGAATCCAAGCCGAACGAGGAGGAGCATCGGTTTTTCCTTCCCTCCCTGAATATGTGTCCCGCTTCGGGCTGACCAACCGTCGGTTCGCAGCAATGAACCCTGAGGCAGTGGTGATGCACCCAGGTCCAATGAATCGTGGAATCGAAATCGCCGACTCGGTCGCTGACGATGAACGAGCGCTGGTACTCGACCAGGTGGCCAATGGGGTGGCGGCGCGGATGGCCGTGTTGTTCTGGCTGTTGGGCGGCGAACGCAGTGGCTGATTACGTCTTGGCCGGGGGCACAGTGCTCACCGCCAATGGACCAATAGAGGCCGATGTCCACATCGCCAATCAGGTGATCGAGGCGATCGGACCAGGCGATCCCCCAGTGGCGAACGGCGCAGGCGAGCGCATCGACTGCACAGGACTCACGATCGGGCCCGGCCTGGTCGATCTGCACACCCATCTACGAGAGCCGGGCCAAGAATGGAAAGAAGACATCGAGTCAGGGTCGAGGGCAGCCGTCGCTGGTGGGTTCACAGCCATCCTCGCGATGCCGAACACCAATCCGCCGATCGACTCCGGACACCTGGCCCGCTACGTCTCGGACCGCAGCGCCCAGGTTGGCCTCTGCGATGTGATACCGACCGGCTGTATCACTGAGTCGATGGCCGGTGAAGGTCTCGCCCATCTCGATGAACTGACCGCCGCAGGTGTGAGGGTGTTCACCGACGATGGGGTGACGGTTGCCGATGCCGGCCTGTTGCGCAGGGCCATGGAATACCTCGTAGAGCGAGATGGCCTGATCGCCCAACACGCCGAGGATCCTGGATTGGCGGGCGGCGGGCATATGCACGAGGGTGCCGTTTCTTCATGGCTCGGTATGGCAGGCCTGGCCGCCGAGGCTGAGACAACGATCGTTGCCAGAGATCTCACTCTGGTCCGGATGACCGGATGTCGGTACCACGTGGCCCACGCGAGCACTGCAGGCACGGTGGCCTTGATCGAGGCGGCCAAACAAGAGGGACTTCCAGTCACGGCCGAGGTCGCTCCTCATCACCTGTTTTTTTCCGATGAGGCGGTTCGAAGCATGGACCCCGTCTACAAGATGTACCCGCCGTTGCGAACGCAAGGCGATGTGGAAACCCTGCGGGAGGGACTCGAGACAGGGGTGATCGACGCAGTGGCCACCGACCATGCACCCCATGCCGCCCACGAGAAGGATGTCCCGTTCGAAGAGGCGCCGCGAGGGGTCATAGGGCTCGAAACGGCCCTTGGGGTCGTACGGACGGCCACCGGGCTGGATGCCGGAGCCATCTTTGATCGGATGTCGGTCCGCCCCGCCGAGATTGCCGGTCTGGACCGCCACGGCAACTGGCCGGCGCCAGGAGTGGCAGCCAACCTGGCCGTTTTCGACATGGATGCGCAGTGGACACCAGACGGTTTCCAGTCGAAATCGACCAACTCGCCGTTCATCGGCCTGCAATTGCGAGGGCCCCCCCAGTACCCGTTCTTCGAGGGAAAGCTCGTCTGGCGGGATGGAAAGGTAGAGCAATGACCAAGGCGGCGTTGGTGACTGCAGATTGGCAGACATTCGAAGGCCGCCCGGTGGGCCCCGGCGGCTCGCGCGTCGGTCATGTCGACGTCAACACTCCGATCTCCGGCTATCTGGAGTTCCCCCCAGACTC
>CALCCX010000058.1 GCA_937900165.1 uncultured Acidimicrobiia bacterium
CGTGTTGGGTTTGACGCTCACGATGTGGCTGATGAACGAATACGAGTACCAGCGGCCCGCGGCAGGGTTCTCCGGCTCGTCATCTTCTTCGCCACCTAGGACGTCGACGGCGAAGGCAGCCGAGGCAGGCGGGCTGGCCGTTTCCAGCGTGACCTCGCCCAGGTCGAAAGCGCCACCCGGACCTGAGGGGTTCGTCACACCCGAGTTCGTGAGCAGCTTCGTGCGCTTGAAGGCCACGTCCCAGCCAGGCGAAGTGAAGTCACCGTCCACCACCCTGCCTCTCTCGAAGTCGAACAGGACCCATTCGTCGCCGTTCGTCACATCGACGGTGTAGCGGGTCCACTCCTCGCCGACTGTGGCCGCCTCATCCGGATCGCTCGGGGCGAACCCGGCCGGCTTGGATTGCAGGCTTCCCCACACGAACAGTCCAACCACGCCGAGAATCAGTGCCACAGGCAAACCGACCAGCCAGGTCCTCTTGTGTTGCCACCATCGGCGGCTTGCAGTCTGCACCTCACGCATCCTCGAATCCCTCCTCAAGACAGCAAAATTCTAATGCCAGGGAGGGACGCCAAAGGTCCCTCCTATTCGTATCTTGTGGGTCTTCGCTCGGTACCAAATTGATCTGGTTCAGGCGATCGTCTGGCAGAGATCGATTCGCGGTTCAGGCTGCCAACACTATAACGTTCGACGTTATTGACGTGGCACGTTATGCCTTATTAGGTGCTCAGATCCTTCGCTGACAAAGAGACTGAAAGGATCTGGAACAGGCAACGCTCGATGATGTTAGGTCCGGAGCTGCAGCTGATAGCGCATCGGAAACTTCTGCTTCTCGACGCCGCCGAGAACCTGAACGACCTTCGAACCCCACCCGGCAATCGTTTGGAGAAGCTGAAGGGAAATCGGAAGGGCCAACACAGCCTACGAATCAACCAACCGTGGCGGATCTGTTTCCGCTGGACAAATGCCGGTGCCGAAGATGTTGAGATCGTCGACTATCACTGACGGAGGTATGGAATGACCAAGATCCATGAGCCAATACATCCAGGTGAGATACTGCAGGAGGAGTTCCTCACCCCGTTGGAGTTGACCCAACATCGTCTCGCCGTATCAATCCAGGTTCCACCCCGCCGAATCAACGAGATAGTCCACGGCAACCGACGGATCACTACCGACACCGCGCTACGACTGTCAAAGTTCTTTGGGACCAGCGACCGATTCTGGCTCAACCTTCAGGCCCGCTACGACCTGGAAGTCCATGGTGAAGCCATCCAGGAGACCCTTGCCGAGATCACTCCACTAACGATCAAGTGATACCGCTGCCAAACCACAAAACCCACCCCCGATATTCGAGTTCCTCCTCAAGTCCGGAACCGAAGCCCGCGGCTGGCTCGGACACCTGTGGCTTCAGAATACTGACGCGGCATCTCCCACCAGGTAGGAGGTCACGAGCTTGATCGGTGAAGCCTCAGCGCTGATTGCCTTTATGTGCACTGATTGGATATGTGAGGTGGAATGCTCGGCTCTGGTCGCTAACCAACCAGCAGCGCCTTCACCCTGCGTCTCCCGATGACTCGGTCGGCATTCGTGAGGGTGGCTCAAACCGAGCGGTGCCACCGAAGGCGAACGCGTCAGGAAGTACAGTCCTCGCAATGCGCGAAAGTGGAAGGGTTTCATACTCTTTCTGCGCGAAGAACCCGACGTCCAGGGTCTCCACACCATCCGGCCGGAGGCTCCCTCCGGTCGGTCGGCAAGCGAACACGGTGGAGACATATGACACTTCATCACCATTGGCATAGATCACGTGGTGCGACGCACCTCCGTAGGTGCCGATGATGGCGTACGGCTCGACAACCAGTCCTGTCTCTTCCCATACCTCGCGGACCACTGCATCCGCCGGTTGCTCAAGTGGATCGATGGCTCCACCGGGCAGCACCCATTTGCCCTCCTGATGGTGGACCAGCAACACCTTGCGGTCGTCGTCGAATACAGCTGCGGCGGCGGAGGGCAGCAGCAGCAATCGGTTGCCGACTTTTTCGCGCAGAGCGGCGACATAGGCCGAGATCGAGGTCTTCCTCATCGCGCCTCGCTCCCCCGACCCTTCGAGCAGCCCTTTCGTTGCCAACCACACGTTTCGCCGGTCGAGCCCACGGCCCGGAACCCGACCCTCGGATGGTCACTATCTTCGACCACCCGCACGACGGTCATGCCGGGGCCCGCCACAGTGAGCTGATGGGCAAAGCCCAGATCCGGTCATCGATCTCGAACGGATGGGCCAGATCGGAAGAGCGGCGTGTAGGGAAAGAGTGTAGATCTCGGTGGTCGCCGTATCATTACAAAACAAATCAGTC
>CALCCX010000059.1 GCA_937900165.1 uncultured Acidimicrobiia bacterium
CACCTGCTGTGCGTCACGGTCGATGAGCTGTTCGACATACGCGCTGTACCACCTCGACCTGCTCCGGCCTGCGATGCCGATCACTGCTGGAAAACGGCCTGCAACGATCCGGTCCAGATAGTCGTTCCTCGACAGGTCGGACGGTCGGAACTTCGGAGGTTCTGGCGCGAAGAACAAGTCGATCGGGTTGAAACGGCCATCACGCTCGATTTCTGCCTGAGTCAACCCGTACATGCGAACTCTGATGAAACGTCCGGTCCCCGGCCAAGTTAAGGCTTGCCGACGTGCCCGCACCGAACCGGCGATGATGAACCGGCCGACTTGGCTCGCCGGGCCGCCGTCAATAGCGCGTTTGACGGCCCCAAGAATCTCCGGCACCTCTTGCCACTCATCGACAAACACAAGACCTTCGGCCGTCTCGAGCACCCCGTCTGGGTCCTCGCCCGCAGCAACGCGGATCCCCGGGATCGACAGATCCAGGGTCGTGTCCGCCAACTTGCCCAACGACGTCGACTTCCCACAACCCCGAGGACCGACGACGAGAAGCGCAGGGAAAGCCGGAAGAAGCTCATCGGCTACCAGGTGATCAATGGCCCGCGGGTACAGATCGCCGTTCACGAAGAACCGCTATCCGACCCGACAGACACCTGTGGCTCCGCCACTAAAGAATCCATAATCTGCGGAGACAGTAATCCGCATTTTGCCGAGATCATAATCCATAATCTGCGACGTCCAGAGTCCATAATCTGCCGTAAGGGAATGAAGAGCCGAGGCGCACCAAGACCCACCACCCATCGCCGGCTCGGAGAGGGCCCCACCCTATGACGAGTATCCCTCAGGAAGTGGGTTATTTCGCTGAGCAGGTCTGAGGGCTTCAACGAGCATAGGGCATTTCCGCTTCCTGACCCGTTCTCTTCATCCGAGATCCCTTTACGGGCGAAGAGCACTTGATGCTGCTCACCACCCGAATCATCGATCTCGTCGAATAGGACCTCGAACCCTGCCAACTCGACCAGTTGTCGGTTCTTCCCAGGCCCGTAGTGACTCCACCACATCGGCGTGCCGTGAAAGTCCTCCTCGCCTTCCCATTCCCCCGCACCCATCGTCACCAGCAACAAGCCACCCTGAGGGAGAAAGGACGCGAGCGTCTTGAGGGTCCTGCCGTGAGACTGGCGCGGTGTATGAAAGATGGCGTAGAACGAAACCACCGCATCGACTTCAAAGCCGCCCTCCTCGAGATCCTGCATATCGCGAACCTCGAACTCGGCACCAGGTACGTTCTGCCGAGCCAAGTCGATCTGCTTCGGTGAGATGTCAACGCCAATGACCCGGTGCCCCTTGTCGACCAGGTACCTGTCAACGGGTACACCTCCGCCGCAACCCACGTCAAGGATGCGGGCATTCGGCTCCAGCAGGTCGACCAAGCGCTCCAGGTGCGGGGTGCTTTCCCACTGGTCTCGCTCAGCGAGGTACCGCTCGGCTACCTGGTCATAGCCTTCCCGCACGGTTTCGTCATGTTCTGGACGTTTCTCCATCACGGTTGATCGTGACACATAATCGACGCCCTGACACCCGACCGTCCCACCGAACCGAAGAAAAGCGCTCCCATACAGAAGCTCGCCAAACAGAAGTTTCTTTGGGGACCCTTCCGGGAAAGCTCTTTGACGTAGTGATTCGCAATTGCCGCCTAGGCCACCACCAGATCAGTGGTCCTACTACGGATCACTGATCGCACATCTTTGATTGGAAGATTCGGCATCCGGGCCAGATGGAGGGGCGGTCGGAGCTGGTTCAAGGCGCCGCCGAGGCGATCCTCACCGAGCTAGCACTCCAGAGTTTGCAGCATGCCGAACGATTGCTGGATCCTCTCTGCGAAGTGCGCAACGGCGGTGACCGCTCGAAACGGGCGTCGATGGCGTGGGCCACTACAGGCTGAGCGCGTTCCGTAGGATCTCATCGATCGCATGTCGGCTCAACGAATCGAGCCGACCGAGCCGTTCGACCAGCCGACCGATCGACACAGCCCGAACCTGCTCGACTTGAAACGCTGTCACCACAGTCAAGCCATTGTCAACATCCGGTTCGACTACGACGTGCAACGGAACACGTCGAATCATCGGCGTTCCCGGCACGAGAACGATCATCCTAAGGTTGGGATGGTGGAGCCGATCGTCGGACACGATCACCGACGGGCGCCGGAAGGCCTGCCCAGGATCCTCAGGATCGGCACCGAAATCAGCAAGCCAGACATCGCCCCGCAGGAACCGACCCTCACCGCTCATCTAGGCCATCCGCGGCCGCCGCACCCAACTCCAGGCTCTCGGCTTGATAAGAAGCCACTTCCGTCGAACTCAGCCCATCGAGCGCATCATGGACCGAAGACCACCACTCGTCGCGACCGAGCCGGTCCACCGCATCGGTCACCACCTCAAGCATCGATGTACCTCTCCGCTGAGCAATCCGGGCAATCTCGTCGCGCAGTTCGCTGGGAACTCGCAAGGTTGTCGTCTTCGCTAGCGCCATAAAAATAGACTACCACGGCTACCGTCCGAGCGATACCCCAGGCGTCACCTTGGCTCCAAGGCCTCAAGGATTGATCGAGAAGTTCGTGAAACAAGGTCACGCATTTGAGATAGTGAGCGCCGCGCGGGGCTACTGAGAGAGGCTGCGAAGCAGACGATTCGAAGTTGCCGAAGCCGGAGTTTGCGAAGCAAACTCTGTTAGGGCTTGGCCCGCCAGGGCCAAACCGGCGTGGAGTTTGCGAAGCAAACTCTGTTAGGGCTTGGCCCGCCAGGGCCAAACCGGCGTGGAAGTTTGCGAAGCAAACTCAAGCAACTGAGAAGGAGACTGCGAAGCAGGCGATTCGAAGTTGCCGTGGAGCTGAGGGGATTTGAACCCCTGACCCCCTCGTTGCGAACGAGGTGCTCTGCCGAGCTGAGCTACAGCCCCGGGACAAACCTCGCCCTCAGGCGGGTTTGTGCGGTCGGCAATCGTACCAGACACGACAGCGCGCCTGATGGGGTCAGCCTCCGAGAATCTCGATCTCGACGGCGCCGGTGTTGCCGCCGGTCGAGGATACGATGTCGAACCGGATCACCTGGCCGGTGAACTCAACGTCAATCGTCGGTGGATCAAGACCGGCGTCGAACGGACCGAGCACCTCTCCGTCATCGACCGTCACCGTATAGGTGGTCGCGATCGACGAGCCGTCGCTCATCTCGCGGGTGACGAAACGCACAGCAACGACGGATTCGGGGGAGCCGAGGTCGATCGTGATGAACCCATCATCGCCGTCCCCGCTGGTCGACCATTCTGTGGAGGGGCTGCCATCGATGGCGTTGGCGCCGGCGAACGAATCGGAGAACTCACTGCTGACATCGATCACGGTTGCACCCACGGCCAGGTTCGATCCGGCGTCGACCTCCTGGGCGGCCGGCGTTGTGAACGTGCTCAGCTCGCCCCTGTACAGATTGCCGTCCTCGCCTACACCTTGCAGGCGATAGAAGTAGGTCGTATCGGGCTGGAGATCCGTGAGCAGGGCACCGTGATCAACGTGGCCGCCTGGATCCATTGCCTGATCGGTGGACAGTCTGCCGAGCTCCTCCGTCTCGCCGAACGCAATGGCGCAAATCGCAAGGATGTTGGTATCGAGGCTGATTCGGCCCGACGTCGCAGCAGGATCAAACGTGAATACCTCTTCGCCAACCGCGATCTCACTGAAGTCCCTGACATCGGACGACCCGACGTCGGATTCCGCACCGCCACACGCGGTGGCCACGAGGGCTAGTACGGCAATCAACGAATAGACACGTCGCATCTGAGATCTCTCCTGGTTCTGCCGAGAGCGTAGGCAAGCCCAGCGGATACCGAGCATCAAGATGGCCCTGTTAAGACATTCTTAATGCGGCATGTCTCCGAGGGTCACCGGGTATCGAGGTCCGCTCTCAGCCGCTCCTGAACGATCGTGGTGGTGAGGTCTGCACGACTCCGCTCTACCAGCGATCTGCTCACATCTGTGGTCCGACGAAGCCCTCCTGTCATGCCGTCCGGATAGTCGAGGCTGGCTAACAGGTCCACCACCTCGTCCATGACGCCCAGCAATCTCTCGGCCTCGTCCAGCTCGGCTGAGCGCAGCTTGTCGAGCAGCCGGCGGCGCAACTCGCCGACAGCCTCACCCAGCCCTTTGAGATAGGGAGCCACTCTCATACCGAGTTCGGCAGGCAGGGGAAGTGGTTCGTTGTGGGCCAGCGCCATGGTCAGCCTGGCCTCTGCATATTCCTTGGCCGCGTCGGCCAAAATGCCAACGTTGACGTCTGGATGGTCCTCGAGAGCGGCGGTCGACTCGGCGAGGAGTTCATGAGCCTCCGCCATCAGTGCTCTTGCCGCGTCCAACTCACCCCGGTGGATCGACCGTATGGCATTGGCCGATGATCGGATGACGTTGCGACCGTTGTTGATCGCCTTTTCTCTGGCGGTGAACTTCGGGTCGAGTTCTGCCCTGGCAATCGCCTCGATCTCCGAGAGGTCTGGGCGATTCACTGGGGATCAGCGAGAGGCGACAATTCTGATCGGCGCCTCTCCGGCCGAGATCACCGGAACGTCAGCCAGGATGGAGGGAGCCGCCTGACGCTGTTTGATCTGCAGGAGCATCATGATGTACCAGGCAAGGGCGCCGTCGGCCAGCAGGTTGATGAGAAGCAGAGGTAGCGACCCTCTGAGGATTGCGGCGCCCAACGTGAGAATGACCGTCGCGAAGAGCCCAATGAGGATCTGTCGGCGGCGTGACAGCACACGATCTCGATCAACGGCGCTTGGCATCGGAACCGACTCACTGGCTTCTCGTACCGAGGCGAGGCTCGACGTGAGCTTGTTGAATTCCTGCGTGGTATTGAGCGGCGTCTCGCGCCGGGTGAAAAAGAGAGGCGGAAGCAGGAACGCCGCCCAAACACCAGCGATCACCACGAGAATCAGAATGCCAGCTTCCACTATCTCCGCCTACTCCAAGTCGAACGCCCCAAAGCGGTGCAAATACTAAACCAGAGGGAGGTCCGACCCAAATACCAAAGAAGCCGCTACATCACTCCGGGTGGGCGGATGCGCGCGGTCAGGGGCGCCTCCACTCTCCTGACCTGCCGCCTGCTTTGTGGATCAACCTCACAGAACCGACCTGAACACCCTTTTCGACACCCTTGACCATGTCGTACAGGGTCAGCGCCGCGACCGACACCGCGGTCATGGCCTCCATCTCGACTCCGGTCCGACCATTCGTTGTGACCGTCGCCTCAATTCGTGCACCGCCCGCGATCTTCACTACCTCGACATTCACGGAGCTGATTGAGATGGGATGGCAAAGCGGAATCAGCTCAGCCGTACGTTTGGCACCCATGATCCCCGCCAGCCGAGCAGCAGCCAACGCGTCGCCTTTGTCAAGGGTATCCCCGAACAGCGTCTCAGTCGTTTGGTCAGACATGAGGACAAGAGCTTCGGCAGTCGCCGTGCGATCCGTGAGCTCCTTGCCTCCGACGTCAACCATGTGGACTTCCCCCGAGGCGCTCAAGTGAGTCAGTTTCGGCTCGTCAGCCATTCTGGGTCACCGAGCTGAACACCTCGGCGCCGAGCGCCTGGGTGATAGTGCGTCCTTCGGGCCACCGGAACATTTCGAGCTCGACCGGATCTCCCACCTGGAGCTCTCCCACCCCAACTGGAACGACCGCAAATCCGTCAGCCCTGGCCAGAGCCGAGAGTATGTTCGAGTTTTGTCCGCCGCTGCGCTTCACGATGAATCCTTCCCACGTGGACTCAATCGCGACTCTGGCGAACACCGTCTTGGCGGGGTCGGTAGCGATTGGCTCGTCCATCGTGCCTGCCACCCTTGGCCGAAATATTTGGCCGGCTCCCATCATGTGGAGCAGGGCGGGTCTGGCGAACTGTTCAAACGCGACCATCACAGAAACTGGATTCCCAGGCAAACCAAACAGTGGTGTCCCCTCGATGTGACCAAACGCAAACGGCTTGGCGGGTTGCATCGCCACCTGCCAGAAGTCGATGGTGCCCAGATCGCGCAGGACAATCTTCACGAGATCGTATTCGCCCATGGATACCCCGCCGGACGTGAAGATGACGTCGGCAACGGAGGCAGCCTTTTCGACCGTGTCACGCAAAACTGCTTCGTCATCCTCGATGATGCCGAGGTCGATCACATCGGCCCCGAGCTCCGCGAGCAAGCCGGCGAGTAGAGGCCGATTGCTGTCTCGGATCTGACCAGGTTCCAGCGACATGGTGTCTGGCCGACGAACCTCATCTCCCGTGGACATGAGGGCGACGGTCGGTCGACGCCGCACCGGGATGGATGGCAGCCCAAGTGAGGCGAGGACTGCGACGTGAGGAGGGGTCAGCCGTACTCCTGGTTCAAACACTGTTTCGCCTGTCACGACATCTCCCCCCGCGGGTCGAACCGAGGTCCCGACCGCTACCGTCGCATTGACTACCACCGAGTCGTTCCCTGGTTCGGTGTCCTCAACCCTGACTATGGCATCTGCGCCTGAGGGGACCGGAGCCCCGGTCATGATCTTGATCGCGAAGCCGGGCCGAACCGAGGTCTGAGCGACAGATCCCGCAGGAACATCCTCCAAGACCTGCAATGTCACAGGCGGGGTTTGGGTGTCTTGGGCGACAACCGCGTAGCCGTCCATCGCCGAGTTGGCGAACGGAGGGACGTCCGAGGGGGCGACCACGGGTGTGGCCAGCACGAGACCGAGCGCTTCGGCGAGCGAGACATCGGCCAGCGGTAGATCTGGAACTGCGCCAAGCACGTCACGTTGCGCCTCGCCCAGTGGCCTCATGTCACCAATCCTCTGCCATGTCTTTGATTGCCATCTTGAACGAATCACCGTAGTCCGGGTGTGAGGCGCCAAGAACGGCCGCGGCGTGCAGGTAGGCATTCGGGTTGCCTACATCCAGCAGGGTCGTATCGGCAATGTGACCTCGGCATCGACCAATCCGGCCAAGTTCTGCGATCGCATCCGTCAATTGGATCTCGCCGCCATAACCAGGCTCGGTCTTGGAAAGCAGCTCAAAAACCTCGGCCGTGAACAGATAGCGTCCTTGAATTCCCAGCCGAGAGGGGGCCGCATCCACCCCCGGCTTTTCAACGGCTCCGGCGACGTCGAGAGCCTGGTCAACAACGTCTGACCCTGGCACCACAACCCCCTTGGTCGCGAGGAGTTCGTCGGTCAACTCTCGAAGACAGAGGACGGACACCCCAGCCGAACCCGCGGTGGCGAGACCGGGCAGCACAGGATGACCTGGCCAGATGAGGTCATCAGCCAAGAGGCAAAAGAAAGGTCGCTCCCCGACGGATTCTTTGGCCATCAACACTGCGTGGCCTAGTCCCTTGGCATGATCTTGAACAACGGATCTGACGGTTACCTTTTCCAATCCTTCGATCGGACCCAGCTCAGAGAAATGACTCTCGACGATCTGGCCGATACCAGGAGATCGGAAGAGCGTCGTGTAGGGAAAGAGTGTAGATCTCGGTGGTCGCCGTATCATTAAAAAAAAAAAGACAGAAAAAATAGCCGGAGAGATAAGAAGGGAATAGTGCATACAAGCAGTGACCGACGAGAACGTGTATCTACAGTGTCTAATCTGTTA
>CALCCX010000060.1 GCA_937900165.1 uncultured Acidimicrobiia bacterium
CAGGAAACATATTACGAATATTGGAGGTTGACGAAGCCCCCGTTCGACAACGTTCCAGATCCGGAAATGTACTTTGATATGCACTCGAGCGTAAACAATGCGGTGTCAGAAGTGCTCTTTGCCATGGAAGAAGGCAACGAATGTCTTGCCGTTGTCGTCGGGGACGTCGGACTGGGCAAAACCATGGCCCTACGTGTCATCCTCGATTCGCTCGCAGAGGATCACTATCGCATTGCGTTTTTGACAAATCCGGATATGACCTTTATTCAACTCATGAGAGAAATCATCGGTCAGTTGAAGGGAGAGCACTGCCTTGAAACCCGGCGCGAAGCCATCCTCGAACGCTTCAACCACCTTCTCTTCGATACAAATAAGGAAGGCAAGAAAGTGCTCATCTTTATCGACGAGGCCAATGCGATCAACTCATCCAACCTCGAAAGTCTTCGCCTGTTAACAAATATGCAACGTGATGACGAGAATCTCCTGACGATTGTGCTTGCCGGGCAACTTGAGCTTGCGCGGCGGCTTGAACAAAAAAAACATGTCAACTTGTTCCAGCGCATTGGCGTGTACTGTCGGCTCACCACAATCGAGAATCGTACACTGATGCAGGACTATATCGATCATCGCCTGGAACGGGCCGGCACAACAGAACCGGTCTTTGCCGCTGAAGCCTACGATGCCATATGGGAACAATCGGGGCAGGGCGTTCCACGATTGGTGAATAAAATCGCGAAACTCTCGCTCAAAGCCGGCCAAACACAAGGTCTTCGACAGATCGATGCCAACATTGTCACCCAGATTGGATCGCGTTTCGGCCGGATGTCCACCGCGATTGAAAAAGAACGTCACGAACGATCACGCGGCAAGCTCGCTGAAGGAGCGGAGTTCGCCGTCACACTGCCCGGGCCGTTTGCTGGGCTTATTCGGACACCGCGCGTCGTTCAGCTTGTCGGCACGGAAGCGTCCTTTGCAGAGCTTGCAGTCGACCATGGGGTCGGTGAAGTTCGAAACGTGTCCCGATGCCACCCACACGCGCGGGTGCATAAGGATCGAGGCATCCAAACCGACGACGTCCGGCCGTGAGGTCACCGTGTCGCGCCACCAGGCTTCCTTCACGTTGCGCTTGAGTTCGACGCCGAGCGGGCCGTAGTCCCAGCAACTGTTGAGTCCGCCGTAGATCTCGGAGGACGGAAACACGAAGCCGCGCCTCTTGGAGAGGTTGACGATCTTGTCCATGGTGACCGGTGTTTCCGCAGTTTCCATCATCATTGCCAGCCCCAGCGCTACCGTTGCCCTAGCCGGGGAGTAAACACGTAAACTTATACAAAGGGTGTGGAGTGCTCAAGCCGACCAAGCGAGGCAGGGGTGCCGAACGGTTCTGCGCAGTTCCCGTCTTTGCGTAGCCGGTGGGGCAAGCTCTACGCTTCGACTGTGGCCACGATGGAGCGGCCGCGGAGTTCCTGTCCCCGAGTCATATCATTCGTTATGCTTAGGATCTCGTGAGTACGGAGTTTTCATCTACCCAGTAAGGCGGAAGCCCTCGTATCTGCTGGTGTCGAGTCTTTCGGTGATGAATTTCGCGAGGATGAGGGTGTGGGAGCCAGCCAAGAGAAAATCCGGGAGCGTGTTCTTGAGCGCTACGGCGACGACCATTCCCGAGGGCGGGATTCCGGGTCGTACGGTACGAATCCAGGAGCCGAAGCAGTTCCATACAAGCCCGGGAAATGCGCAAGAGAGATACTGCAGGATTCCCTGGGCAACGATGCCCGCATGAACGAAGCGGTGGTAGGCAGCCAGCTTTCGTTTGACGCTGTCGCGATAGCGTTGCGAGTCGCGATGTAGGTACTGGTTACCGTTTCGTCGCCGAAGTGGCTTCATGTCGCGCATCCAGAAGTGGTAGGCATAGATTCCGAGCGTGCGCACGGCTTGTTTGAATGAGAGTTCGATTTTGAAGCGCAGGCCGTACAGCCGGATGATTTCGAGCGGATCCAAAGACAGGTCGGTCGACATCAAGATGCACTTGCCCCTGGTGGGGTGGTCGACGAGGACGAAGCGAACAGGGATCCCGACGGGTTTCCACAACAGGTCCAGGCAACGAAAGCGCAGCATGACGTTGCGCTCGGCATAGACGGGGCCGACCTGATCTCCCAGACACCAAGTTCGACGCTGTTGCCGGGAGAGACGTGGATCTACGCTGCGACGTTCGAGGCCACTGAGAGCCTCACCACGGAGACCAGGGTCACCGCAACTGTGACCGAGGATCAGCGAAGCGGCCTCGATCAGGGTGTGCGGCGGACAGGGGTCAACGCCGTTGGCATCGAATCGATCACAGTTGAGGAGGACCAATCGCTACCGGGGTTCGGCGACTCAGTCGGCGCCGGTTTTGCCCTGCTCGGGCTCCTGGTAGGGCTGCTCATTGTCTTCGTCGGGCTGGCCGTGCCATTCCTGTGGCTGCTCCCTGTTGTGGGAGTCATCATCTGGCTTGGCAAACGTCACGACCGGAAGAAGGCGGCCGCCGCGCCTGAGCCGACCGAAGCCACCGGCCAAGAACAGGACGAGCAGGAAACAGATAGCTCAGGCTCTGCGGAAATGCAGGCCCCGACCTGAGCCGACGCCCGTATGGCTCCCAGCAGTCAAAGCGACCTTGCCGTTCACTACGACGAGGTCGATTCCAACCGGTTCCCGATGCGGATCCTCATAGGTCGCAGTGTCGGCAACCACATCGGCATCGAACATGACAAGGTCGGCGTATCCCCCGACCATCAGCCTCCCGCGGTCGACAAGACCGAAACGATCCGCCGAAAACGACGTCATACGACGAATCGCCTCGCTGAGGGCAAGAACACCCTTGTCACGGACGTATCGGCCAAGAACTCTCGGAAACGTACCGTAGAGCCGCGGGTGCGGTACCCCATGGAGGTCGGGGATTCCGTCACTGCCTATCATCACGAGCGGATGGGCCAGGTTCGTCTCGATGTCGGCTTCGTCGATGACGAACTGGACGCAGATCGTCTGCTCCTTGGCTGGAGCGGTGATGATCCGTCTGACAAGGTCCTCGATTGTCTCCCCCGTTTCTGCGATCACATCGACGAGCTTGCGCCCCTGGAGTTCCGGGAAATCGGGACAAGAGGCGATCTGGGTGGCAGCGGCCAGCACCGGGTCGATGTTGTCGACGTCGGTCTCGCCGCCACCGACATGTTGTACTTCGCCTCAGGGCATATGGACATCCCGGGGGCAATGTTCACGGCTTCACACAACCCGGCCGGGTACAACGGCATCAAGTTGTGTGGGGCCGCGGCCAAACCGATCGGGCTCGAATCAGGTTTGGCCGAGATTCGAGCGATGGCCGAAGCGGGTCTGGAGGTGACCGGAAGCGGATCATCTCGCGAGGTCGAGTT